>JAEYQZ010000191.1 GCA_023409695.1 Methanobacteriota archaeon
TTTTACATATTAAAATTTATAACAAGTTTTATAACTTTCTTCTAATTACATTAAACTAGATATTTTTAAAGGTAAAAAATTTATTTTTAAATCCTACTAGCTACTAATCAATTAACTAAGGGGATAAGATGATTTGGAATGAAAAAGCAGAGTGCATGTCAGAAAACGATAAAGAAGCGTTACAACTTGAAAGACTACAAATGGCAGTGAAGAGAGCATATGAAAGCGTTCCATATTATAAAAGGCGTTTTGATGAATTAGGTATTAAACCAGAGGATATCAAGACTCTTAAAGATATTGAAAAGCTCCCGTTTACCACAAAAGATGATTTAAGGGACGCTTATCCATTTGGAATGTTTGCAGTGCCTAGAAAAGAAATAGTAGAAGTGCATACTTCGTCAGGGACAACAGGAAAACCAACTGTGTCTGGATATACTCGAGGGGACCTTGAAATTTGGGGTGAAGTTATGGCAAGGGGTCTTTGCATGTTTGGAGTAACTGATGATGATATAATCCAGAATACGCACGGTTATGGTTTATTTACCGGTGGATTTGGAGTGCATTATGGTGCTCAAAAAATGGGGGCAACAGTTATACCAATTTCAACAGGGCAAACGAAACGCCAGATTGAAATCATGCAGGATTTTGGAACAAGCGTTATGATTTTCACGCCTTCATATGGGTTATATCTTGCTGAAGAGATCGAAGAAGAAGGAGTAGATACAAAAACCATGGGCCTTAAAGCCATAGGTTTTGGTGCAGAAATGTGGACGGAAGAAATGCGTCAGGAAATCCAGAAAAGATTTAATGCACCGGCATATAACATATATGGCCTTACTGAGGTAATGGGACCTGGAGTGGGCCTTGAGTGTAGTGAAAAGGACGGGCTTCATATTTCTGAAGATCATTTTTATCCAGAGATTATAGATTCGCAGACCCATGACGTACTGCCTGATGGTGAAAGAGGAGAACTTGTTTTAACAACATTAACACGTGAAGGTACTCCATTAATTCGTTTTAGAACAAAAGATGTAACTAAACTCACAAGGGGAAAATGTGGGTGTGGAAGGACACTTGTTAAAATGGATAGAGTTACTGGACGTACTGATGATATGATGAAAATTAGGGGAGTTTCGGTCTTCCCATCTCAGATTGAAAAAGCTCTTCTTAGAATTGATGAAGTGGAGCCTCACTATCAGATTATCGTTACAAGGCCTCATTTGATGGATGAAGTTGAGGTCCAGGTTGAAGCTTCAGAAAGTCTTTTTTCAGATGAAATTAAGGAACTTGTTGGTATAAGAGAGAAAATTGAAGATTATATCCACAGTGAAATTGGTCTAAGAGTTAAAGTAACACTTGTTGAGCCAAAAACACTGCCAAGAAGTGAAGGAAAAGCTGTAAGAGTTATAGATAAAAGGAAATTATAAAAAAGTGTTTAATACAGTAAGGGTGGCATTATGAAAGTAAAACAGTTGTCCATATTTTTGGAAAATAGGAAAGGAAGAATGAGGAAAGCTCTGGATGTGCTTGAGAAAGGCGAAGTCAATATAAGGGCTCTTTCAATTGCAGATACCTCTGATTTTGGGATTTTAAGGCTGATAGTTCCAGAACCTGATAAAACTAAAAAATTACTTGAAGACAACAATTTTATTGTAAAAATTGGAGAAGTAATTGCAGTGAGAATGCAGGATCAGCCTGGAGGATTAGGTAAAATCCTTGGAATTCTAGATGATAATGATATAAACCTTGAATATCTTTATGCATTTGTAGAAGAGAAGGAAAACGGAGCTATAGTTTTATTACATCCAGAAAATATTGATGATGGAATTAAAGCACTCCAAGACGGCGGTGCAGTGGTTATCCCTGCTAAAGATATCTATGGATTGTAATTTATTTTTTCTATTTTATTTTAGATTAAAAAATTAAGGAAACCAATATTTCCTTTTTTATTTATTTTTGGCTCTTGAAATGCCTCTTTAGTAAATCTAAACTATCATTTAATAATTCCATTTCAGAACGCTTAATGCATTTAAAATTATTAATTAAAACATCTAAAAGTCTGAATCAACTTCTTAGGATATAATTATACAAAAAATAGCCTTCTTTTTGTCTATTATTTTATTTTCATAAATAGAGGGGGCTGTTTTATAATTATATTTCATTTATCTTTTATTTTAGTTAGTTGATATTCGAAAAGTATTCATATTATAAAATGCAATAGTTAAAATCAATTTTGTATCTTCAGCTTGGTGTAAGCATAGGGGAAATCATAAAATGAACATATCACTGGTACATTTATTTATGGAAAGTAGGGGTGGAATTAATCGAACCCATATAGTTAATTTAATTAGCAAAATGCCGTCTAACAATTTTCAAATTTCTAAAAAGCTTAATCTGAATTATAAAACTGTCAAACATCATCTCCAAATACTGGAAGAAAACAAAGTAGTAACATGTGATGATAAGGCAAAATACGGCTCATTATACGCTATTTCAGATGGTTTCAATATAGACCTATTTACAAAGATTTACAATGCTTGTATAAAGGATTGTTCTCCCGATGATTATGAGATCATAAGAGAAAATGTCATGAAGATGCTGAAATAAATTAAACACGTTAAAACTTATTTTGATAGTATATACTATTTTTTTGAGCACTTATTGGGTTAAAATGTTTTTTTTTTCAAGGTTTTTTACGATAAACAGATCGTATTTAAATTCATAGGCGAATAATGGGCCACATTTTCCATTATTCTCCCAGTTATTGCCGCAATTTGTATATTATATTCTAAAAATAGTTATCATTTTAGTTATAGCGCTTTTTGAAAGAAGTATTAAAGCCCTAATGAATGTTGGCATCATTTTTTTTTATTTTGATATATTCATGTCCTTTCATTTTTTAATTTCAAGATGAATTTTTTTCTTTAAATTTAAGTTGATTCTTTCCTTTTTGCCGCAAATGGATTTATCATCATATAAAAGCGCATCTGAATGAATTGAATGTATATACTTTTTAAATAAGCATAAAAACTCCTTTATTCTCATAATTTATACCTGACATTTTGAGTTTGGAAGTTACTGCTTGGTGATATAACCAGTAGTGATGCATGGATCTTACAAGGGCGTAAATATTTGTTTCCCCTGTATTTTACATCTATTGCGTAGCTTCCGGGAATTAAATTAGAGGTATCTATATCTACAGATGCTTTACCGTCCCAAAAACTTATTTTTTCAGTTTCACTGACTATTTTGTTGCCGTTAATGTCTGAAATTGTAAAATTTAAATATTTTCCATCAAGGTCTGCCCATCCTGAGCCTTCATTAGTTGTCCACGTGCCGATATGCATGCTTTATCTCCATGTTTCACATAAATATTCTCTATTTCTGTTATTCTGGTTTCTGTAGCTACAGGGCATATTTGTGCAGAGGTAAATGTCATAAAAAGGAGTAATGCCAGTTGTGTTATTTTTAAATAGTTCATATCTTCCAGCTCAATTTAACTATTGTTTATATTATACGATAACTTTATATATATAAACTTTTACATTATAATGGTAACAAATATTAGGACGATGGTAAAAAAATGACGGGTTTAAAAATAGTTTCAATGCTCCTCATGGCAATATTTTCATTAAGTATTGTTTCTGGAGTATTTGCAGCAGATAACTATATAATTCCATTCAAAGAAGAAAAACAGTTAACTGTAAAGGTAAATGAAAATTTCAATATAAAATTGGAAAGTAATCCAAGCACTGGTTACCAATGGTTTCCAGATTTTAATCCTAGATTTTTAAAGATTATAGGCATTAATTATTATTCACAGGAAGACCTGAATGAAAGCGGCATTGTTGGAGAACCTGGAACTCAAAAATTTATATTTAAAGCCCTTAAAGCTGGTAAAATAGATATAACTATGAAATATGTTAGATCTTGGGAAAACTGTTTCCCTGCAGAGGAGATCATTTACCATATAAACATTGTAAACTAATAAAAAGAAAAAAATAGGTTTTTATTTATTTAATTATTTTGCCAGATAATTGTTTGAAACTCTTTTCTGTTTATAACAATGACCACACTCTTGGCATCTGGCGATTTATATTCTATTTAGGAAGAGTTACTTACTGTAAATGCCTGCGCGCTTACTTTTTTGGTAGAGTTAGTAGTATTTTTTGTCTGATTGGTTGTTTTTGTACTATTTGTATGAGTACTATTTTGCGAACTGGTTCCATTATTAATGGATGTATTAATATTTCCTGGGCTATTGGCGTTATCATGTGCTGGGCTAATATTTGAGGTATTTGAGCTTGTTTGATTGTGGTTAACCTGGCTAGCCAGTGTAATATATGCCACTCCAATAATTACCACTATAAGAATTACAATTAAACCACTTCTACTATTAATATCCGTTTTTTCACGTCCTTTTGATATTTGTAAAATAAATGACTCTATGGATACCTTCAAAATGTATTTTTAGAGAAATCCACAGCCTGACATAGTAAAGTAAAATGTTAATTCATCATCATATTTAAAATTATCTAAAATAGAATTACTGGTTTATTTAAGTAGTAATATCTGGATTAAGTAAAATTAAAACCTTTAAAAATATAGGGATAGAAATTAGACTATAAAAGATTAAAAATAGGAATGATTTGAATGAATACAGTAAAATAAGATAATTAAAAAATTATCTGGATGAAACAAACTCAAATCCTTTTTCATATGCTTTCATATTAATAGGAATGCTCTTTTGAGGTAAGTTTGCCTTCATTGATTTCAAAACAGCTTCTTTATCTATTGGGAAGCCCGAAACTGCAGTAG
>JAEYQZ010000012.1 GCA_023409695.1 Methanobacteriota archaeon
TATGGATGAAATTGTGGCAGCTCTTGATGATGAGGGAGAAATCACAATTGAAGGCAACAAATTGACATGGGACCATATTGAAGCCAAGAAAGTAGCAGTTGGTAAGACTGGAGAAAAAGTAGAAGTAATTCACGCGGGCAATTTAGACGTGATCTTAGAGATAATCGTTTAAATCATTCTCAAAAGATTTGTGTGATTCAATGGAACTCGAAATTCAAAAAACGGATAGGATCGAAGGAGTTATCAAAGCTCCTCCTTCCAAAAGTTATACCCACAGAGCTATTATAATCTCATCACTTGCAGAAGGGAAATCTATACTAAATGACCCTTTGTATTCTGAAGACACGCTTGCATCTTTAAATGCATGCAGGGCACTCGGATGTGACATTAAAAAGGAAGAAGACAGATGCATCGTTAATGGTACTGGAGGGGTCTTAGAAACACCAGAGGATGTTGTAGACCTTAAAAATTCAGGGACAACACTTAGAATAATGACCAGTGTCTCTGCCCTTGCTCCTAATTATACTATTTTAACCGGCGATAGTTCACTTAGAACTAGGCCCATGCAAGATTTGTTAGATGCTCTTAAAAATCTGGGAGTTAGTGCTTTTTCATCTCGAGGAAATGGAAAACCTCCCATATGCATCAAAGGAGGGTTTAAAGGAGGAAAAACAAACATAAAAGGTGATATAAGTTCTCAGTTTATTTCTTCTCTTCTTATTGCATCTCCCTATGCCCAAAATTCTGTTGATGTGGCTGTGATGGGAGATTTCATCTCCAAACCATATGTAGATATGACAACTGATATTATGGAGAAATTTGGGGTTAATTTAGATTATAACAGAGAAAGCGTTTCATTCCATATAGATCCGCAAACCTACAAAGGCAGAGATTATACAGTTGAAGGAGACTATTCTTCAGTATCCTATATAATAGGGGCTGCTGCAGCACTTAACGGTGAAGTTACAGTTAAAAATATTTTTAAAGACTCGAAACAGGGCGATAAACAAATATTAGATATTGTCAGGGACATGGGCGCTGAAGTTAAAGTTAAAAAAGATAAAGTAACCATAACTGGACGAGGCGAACTTCACGGCACACAGGTGAACCTGGAAAATGCACCAGATCTATTACCTACCGTTGCAGCACTTGGTGCTATATCAGAAGGCGTTACAGATATTGGGAATGTGGAACACGCCCGTTTTAAAGAAACTGACAGGATTCATACATGTGCTCTTGAGCTTTCAAAGCTCGGTGTAAATGTTAAAGAAAAAAATGATGGACTTATAATTAAAGGAGGAGCTAAAGGAGGAGTTGTAAAATCTCATGGAGATCACCGCCTTGTAATGGCACTTTCACTTGTTGGATTTAAAACTGGAGGTGTACGGATAGAAAACGCCTCAGTTTATGATGTATCCTTCCCTAATTTCCCTGAAGCTATGAAAGAACTGGGATGTAATATAGAACAAAACAGAACACAATAATATTTATCAAATAATTAACTAAATCTGGTTTAGTGATTTAACTACAATGTACACCATTTAGTTACAAAAGATTTTTCCCATAAAAGAGCCTATATCTGTTTAGTGCTTTAACTACATGGTAAGCTATTTAATTACTGAAAATATAGTATTACAAAAAAAGGGGACATCAAATGGACATGACAAGAAAAAAAGTAACCAAAATCGTGATCCTCGGGTCAGCTGATTCAGGAAAAACAACTGTTATAGAAACTCTTTTAAATAGGAGAGAAGAAAAAGTAACCAAAATAGAATGCAACGGTACGACAGTTTCACTTGATTACGGAAACACCATTATTAACGGTGAAAAAGTCCATATTTTCGGCACTCCTGGTCAGGAAAGATTCAAGTTCATGAGGGAAATATTAACTACTAATTTAAGCGGTGCAATTGTAGTAGTTGACAATTCTGTAGGCGTCACAGACATGGACATCAGAATACTGGAAGCACTAAACAGTGGAAACATTCCATATGTAGTTTTTGTAAATAAACAGGATATCGCTCCTGGAGATCTTGAATCTGAATATATAAAATCCAATATTCCACTAATTCCAACCACCGCGACAACAGGGAAAGGAATCCAAGAGGGATTAGAAGTCCTCTTAAAATTAGTATAAAAGCTTAATAACTTTAATTTTCTTTTATTGATAATATGTCCTCAATTATTTTAGGCCCATCAACAATTGCGAGCCAGTTCTGGTGTGAAATGGCAGTTGATTTAAGGCGCCAGTATGGTGAAGTTCAAACGCCGGAGAAAGAAAAAGGCAGCGAAATTCATAAAGATAGATTTCTTGAAGTTTTAGAAGAAATAGTAGTTGAAATTAAAACTCCAGCCGATAAACTTCATTCTAACATCCATAACATGAATGTAGAACTTGATCTGTACCAGAAAGAAGGTTTAACCCGTGAACTACCTATTTTATCTAAATTTAGAAATGCACTTATAAAAGGTATTATTGACGAGATTAAACTTGTAAAAGAAGTTGAAGGCCTAAAAACATATGAAAGAACTCAAATAATTGAGATGAAGACTC
>JAEYQZ010000145.1 GCA_023409695.1 Methanobacteriota archaeon
TACTTATTGCAAATATTGCACTTCCAATAGAAGTAGGTAACAAAATTAAACCTGTTACCAGAGCATTGACCCCCCATCTTGTCTGCACATATACCGGTATGATGTAAAACAATCCTGCTAAAATTAAGGCCAGGATTAATCTGGATAAATTACCAAATGTAAATGAACGGTTTTTTAAGATACGCACGTCCATAAATGGTTTTTTTCCCTGTTTAATTAGCTTTCTTTGGTAATAAAAGAAAATTAATATGAATATAACACCGATCAGGATCATTGACATTGCAAATGCGAAACCAATAGGGTTTATAATGGTCCCATAATGGTTAACCCAGGTAGCAGGGTTGTTCAGCTGCAGTACACCCACTATAAATAATAAAATTCCGGATGAAACAAGAAAAGCACCTCTAAGATTCAAATCAGACCATTTCAATGTTATCTCAGATTCTGCAATGTCGTATGACAAGATGAGTATGGCAACTACCAGTACTGCCTCTAATGCGAATCCCCATCTCCACGAATAGAATGTTGTAAGGTAACCTCCGAGTAGTGGCCCTATCGCAGTCGCTGCTATGAATAATGTAGATGAAAATCCCATTGC
Source organism: Methanobacteriota archaeon (assembly GCA_023409695.1). GTDB lineage: Archaea > Methanobacteriota > Methanobacteria > Methanobacteriales > Methanobacteriaceae > Methanobacterium_D. Next base: position 599 of record JAEYQZ010000145.1, read on the forward strand.
AAAAGCCCGTTTAGACCCAGTGTAATGAGCTGTGATTATTGATGATGTTGCAGGCAGCATTAAAGCCGCCCCAAAACCTTCTATTATAGACCAGCCCACCAGCAGCATAAGTGCATTTGTACTGAGGGCTGCAATTAATGACCCCACGCCGTAGATAATGGCTCCTGTTAAAAAAGTTTTCTTTCTGCCAATGACATCCTGCAATTTACCTCCAAAAAGTACAAAGCATCCCATTACAAGGGCATAAATAGCTATTATGGACTGTATATTAGCAAGAGTGGTATTCAAATCTTTTACAAGATATGTCATTGCCACGTTCATAAATGTAGCATCCAAACCTATGATAAATAATGCTAAAGAAACAAAAATTAAAATTGACCATCCATAATCCGACTTGTCCAATATAAACGCCTGCCTAAAATACTTATTTATATTTATGGTAATTTTCCCCTTATTTAAATATAACTGATTAAATACCACACATTTTTTAATAATACAACACAATCCATGAATTTATCATCGAAAAAGGATAATGAATTGGAACAGATTTGAATATGATTCGGGAAAAACTATTTTTAAGCTTTTTTAGAAAATATAACTGAAACAGCGAGTTAAAATACAGAAGCACCAAAAAATTTGATAATTAATTTAAAAAAGATCCTTAAAAAATTAGCTGATAAAACCGTAAAACATATGCGTAGCTAAAAAAGAGATTATATCTCTTTTCCATTACTTTTTTAATTAATGTCTATTAAATGCCAACATACCGTTTTAGTTATTTGAATAACAGTAGTTCAAGTTCTCTCAAGTTATCCCCAATAAACTGCTCTGCCTTTGGATCTGCAAGTATCTTTAACTGTTTATGTCCTGTTTCAGTATAAGCTTTGCCCAGTAATTCTTGAAGCTCTGGAACTGGCATTTCCATGACTTTTTTTATCTTTTCTGTGTCTTCATCGCCTAATTTATTTTTATAATTTTCTATCTGGGATTCAAACTTCTTAACTACATTCATGTTCCTAGAAACCATCATTTTTAATATTACAACTGGAACTTTGGTAAATACGTCCACCACGCCCATAACATCCTCTTCAGTTATATTTTTTTCCTGCGATTCCATTTAAAACCCCTTTGTAAATGTTTAATATTAAATACACTTAATAATTTTAAACTGTACCTATTAGAACTTTTCCAATATTTTATTATGGAGTAAGATTATACATTTAATATAATAATATTATTAAAGAGTGTCACTTAATCCACAGGTAGAAAGTAAAGGAGCAGAATATGAATAAAGTACCTTCAACCGAACTAGAAAGCCGCATGGCACGTTTTAAAACACAAATGAATGTATCAAACCCAGAATGGGAAATAGCTGTAATTTTCAGTAAAATTAATCAATACTACTTTACGGGGACTATGCAAGATGGAATGTTACTCATTCCAAGGGATGAAGATGCTACATTCTGGGTACGGCGTAGCTTTGAAAGAGCGACTTATGAATCTTTATTTCCACAGATAAAATCCATGAAAAGCTTCCGTGATGCTGCAAAAAGTGTAGAAAAAATTCCAGACACAGTATATCTTGAAACTGAAGCAGTGCCACTGGCTTTATACGGGCGATTTCAAAAACATTTCCCATTTAAGGATGTTAAGTCTGCAGATACCAGTATTGCTGCAGTAAGAGCTGTTAAAAGCAAATATGAACTTCGACTAATGAGAAAAGCAGGCGCAATCCACCAGCACGTGCTCGAGGACATCTTGCCAGAGATGCTGGTTGAAGGAATGAGTGAAGCAGACCTTGCAGCAGGGCTGTTTAAAGTTATGGTAGATGAAGGATATCAAGGAATAACTCGTTTTGGCATGTTTGATACCGAAATGGTACTTGGACATATTGGTTTTGGTGAAAGCTCAATTTACCCATCTTATTTTGATGGGGCCAGTGGAAATTACGGGATGGGTCCAGCTGCACCATTGCTTGGAAGCCGTGAGCGAAAGTTAAAAAACGGAGATCTGGTATATGTTGATATTGGATCTGGAGTGGAAGGATATAATACAGATAAAACCATGACATACATGTTTGGCAGTTCTCTTCCTCAGTACGCCATAGATATCCACAACAGATGTGTAGACATACAAAATAAAATAGCTGCAATGCTAAAACCTGGAGCAATTCCATCACAGATTTATAGCCGCATAATGAACAGTTTAGATGAGGATTTTCTGCAAAATTTCATGGGATTTGGTAACCGCAAGGTTAAGTTTTTAGGCCACGGAATAGGTTTATTAATCGACGAATTGCCTGTAATAGCAGAAAGATTTGATAGTCCAATCCAGGAAGGAATGGCATTTGCAGTAGAACCTAAAAATGGAATTAAAGATATTGGAATGGTGGGTATTGAAAACACGTTCATAGTAACTGCAGGTGGTGGTGAAAGCATCACCGGAAATAGCCCAGGTTTAATTCCCGTATTTTAATTGAAAATTACAAGACTAAATTTATGATTTAGTCTCTATTTTTATTATTTAAAAAAGATAATAAGTTTTTATTATAAAATCAATCAGTACGCCTGTAGTAGTGCCTTAAAGTCTCCTCAACCCTTTCTTCATCAAAATTTTCCTCACCTAAACAGCAGGAAGTTGATGATCCGTCCAGGCAAAAGTAAAGCGTAGGAGTCCCTGTTTCCAGATCGTTTTCTGCATAAATAGGGCAGTTTTTACATAAACATTCTTCTTTCCGGTCCAGATCAGAGCAATGTTCTATTCCAGAGGCACAGTGCAGTGCAGGAAACTCTTCAGGTTCAATCAGTGAAGAACCAAGCGCCCCTTCTTGAAGAAGTATCACTTTATCATATACACACTGGCTTTTCTGTACTTTACACTCAAGACAGCGGCATTTCTCAATATTTTCCGTACTAAATTCGATTTCCATAATATCTCCAAAAACCTTAAATAATTATTCTAAAGGTTTAAACATGAATTTTCCAGCTCGACATTTAGGGCATTTCCATCCTTTAGGTAAATCTTCAAATGGTGTACCCGGCTCAATATTAGAACGTTCATCTCCTTTCTCTGGATCGTATATGTAACTACAAACAATACATTGATATTTCATGGATTAACCTCCCTGTGCTTTTACTATTTTGTTTTTCATTCTATAAATTTTTAGCTATATCTTAA
>JAEYQZ010000047.1 GCA_023409695.1 Methanobacteriota archaeon
TCCTTCTACTTTGTCAATATCAACTTTTCCTGTTTCAGGGTCATATCCGACCTGTTTCATACATTCCTGCTGCAGCTTAATTGCTCTTTTTGCATCATCATCAGTGACTTTTTCTCCTAAGCGTATCTTACAGTTTGCCTCAGATAACCTGACCAGTGCTTCAAGCTGACGGGCTGTAATTGGGACTGGAGAATCTTCATCTTCTGCACTGCCCCTCATTCCAACATAAAACTCTTTAAGTACTTCAATGGCCTCATCAGTAAGTTCAGGGCTTGGTTGCTTTCTTGCATATGCAATATATTTCCTTAAAAGTTCTGGATCAATCTCAAAAGGAATTTCTGCACTTTGGTGTATATTCAAAATGTGGCCTGCCAGTTTTCTATCTCTGTCAGCATCAGGTTTATCCTCCACAACAAAGATGAGGTCGAACCTTGAAAGTATTGGTGCTGGAAGGTTTATCTGTTCTGCAACAGATTTATAACGGTCAAATCTTCCAAATTTAGGGTTTGCTGCTGCAAGCATGGCACATCTGGAGTTTAAGGTTGCCATTATACCTGCTTTTGCAATACTTATTGTCTGCTGTTCCAGTGCTTCGTGTATAGCAGACCTGTCTTCAGACCTCATTTTATCCAGTTCGTCTACACAAGCATTACCTCTATCTGCCAGTACCAATGCACCCGCTTCAAGCGACCATCCTCCAAGATCATCCTTAACTGCAGCTGCAGTAAGTCCTACACCACTTGTACCTTTACCACTTGTATATATTCCCCTTGGAGCCAGCTTTGACACATATTTAAGTATCTGAGATTTACCAATACCAGGGTCACCAACAATAAGTATGTGAATATCTCCCCTGATCCTGGTTTTATCTTCAAGCTCCTTTACACAGCCCCCAAATAACTGGAGAGCTATGGCTTCTTTTACTTCTCTATAACCCTGTATGGAAGGTGCTGTTGAATTAATAATTTTATTATAAACGTCAGGATCGGCTGCAAGTTCTATTATCTCTGCTACGTCTTCTTCGCTTATTTTGAGTTCTTCAAATTCCTGTTCAAGCGCGTCAATGTAATTACAGTAAATATAATTTTTGAAAAGTTTTGTCTGTTCATCTCGAACAGTTTTTAAAGTCCCGGTAATTCTTATTATGTCTCCCGGAGTGATGGTGTCTACAAGATCATCTTCTAAGACTACATTTATTTGTCTGGGCTGTTCTCCCCCAGATAAGTTTTCAAGAGGTTCTTGAAGCTTTGTTGTTTGTGTATCAATAAATTCAGATTCATCTTGCATTAATCTAAATGATCTGCCACCGCACTCTTGACATAATGCAGGTTCGCTTATCATGTTGCTTTTTTGAGGAACTTCATGAAGCCTCATGCAGCTTCGACAATCAAACATTGCATTTACAATTCGCGGACGGATTTCATTAGCTTTTCTAATAATTCCGTCGACTGCAACGAATTTACCAATATACTTACTTTTTAGATCCCTTAAAGGGATTACATTACTTAAATTTTCAAATCGTACCTGTAAATCCGCATTTTTTCTGGCTGTATCTATGTTTTTTATTGCCTTTTGTGCTGCCTGTATAACTTCTTCTGGTTTTTCAATTAGCAAATCCGCCAAGTCCGGGTCAAACATCTCGAGCTGTAAATAGTTCACTACTACAGATCTTTCGTCAGGATACTTGGCGAGTGCCCCAGAAACAATCTCTTTGCATTCTGGCGTACTAAAAAACTCTTCAAATTTCGCCACTGATGTTTTTGATTTTTCGGTTATGGTGTCCATTGTTAAAGTATATCTGTATATAATATAATATTCTTTACTATACCAATGACAAAAATTAATTAAATAAATAATATCTGAATGAGGTTTATTCTCAATAACTTACAGAATCTAAAGCGATTAATCTGGTGATATAATGAAAAGATCAAGGTTAAACTTATTTAAATTTACATCAATGACAATATCAGTTCTAGGAATAATACTACTAGTCCTTTTCATAGGTGTTATTGCATATATAGTTGTTGCTGATGTATCATCTAAAGTTTCTTCTAATGTAGGTACTGGTTCTGCTTATGATACGTTAGCATCGCTAAAATCAGAGTATTCTACATTGAATAATTCATTTAATACAGTTAAAAGCCAAGCGGGTAAATCTTCAAGTAGTAAAATTAGAAATGATACTATTGATGCCGAACTTCAGCTTGTAAAAGCACAATCTGCACTAACAGATGTAGAAAGCGCATTATCTACAAATCAGCCTCAAGATGTAGTTAATACTAGACTTAATGCAGCAATTGCTCAAATGCAGAAAACTCAAAAGAGTGTAAATACTGTAACTGGTGAAGTTTCTTAACTAATAAAAATAATTTTTTTTAAATATATGAACAGCCGGAGAAAATCTGGCTTGTTTATGTTTATCTGACACAAAAAAGGAATAAAAAAAGACCTAGTAAAAAGTCATTTCTAACGTGTCGTGAAATCGCTGGTTAATTTTGCACTGTAGAGCATGACGTGCTTCTCGTTCACGTAATGCTAAACTTATGGCTCTATGGGCCATATCTTCCAACTCATCTCGAGGTAATTCTTTGATGCGTTCTATTAAGGTTTCTCTTGGTAGTTCTTCACTTTCTAACAAGAAATAAAATGAGTTTTTAAAAAGCTCTTCATCTATGTGCTTCATACATTACTATATTATTCTTATTCATTAATAAATTTATGCACTTGACTGTCGTAATACTTATTTTAAATAAAAATAATACGATCATTACTTCAAAATAATAATTTAAGCTAATTTTGTAATAATATCTTGAAGGTTAACCATTTATTCTGGTAATTATCAATATTTTTTTAAGGCTATCAAATACATTTCTACACTTTTCTTCCTTGAAGATGGAGGTTTAGTTGTTTTAACTATTTTAAATTTCTTTTTAACCTCTTTAAGAAGCGATTGGAATCCTTCCCCCTGGAAAACCTTTATAATCATACTCCCATCAATTTTAAGGACTTCATCTGCAATTTTTAAGGCATTTTCCACGATATCAATAGATTTAAGCTGATCAATATCTTTTATTCCAGTTAGTTTAGGTGCAGCATCAGATAAGATTATATCTGCGTTCCATTCCAGCGAATCCTTTATTTTTTCGACAGTTTCACTTTTTGTAAAATCGCCTGTAATCTGGATAAAGTTTTCATTCTCAAATGGTCTTATCCTTTGAAGATCCACAGCAACAACTTTCCCATCATCTCCAACTATATCTAGTGCTACTTGAGACCAGCCTCCGGGTGCAGCACCTAAATCTACCACGTAATCTCGAGGTTTAAGAATCTTGAATTTTTTATTGAGCTGTATTAATTTATATGATGCCCTGGATCGGTATTTTTCCTTTTTTGCCATTTTATAGTAATGTTCACTTTTACTTTCAATTTTCCATTTCTCACTCATTTTAAACTCCTTTAATATTATTTTATATTGTTAGATCTAATAAAACTGATTTTATTCTGGTTTCTGGAAATTAAGGGCCTTACATACAGGTTTTCCAATCTTAATTATTTCTACATCAACTTTTTTATTTTCAATTTTAAGAAGCATGACTGATGGATCTGATAACCTTGGAACGGTTGGACTGCCTGGATTTAAAAGAAGCACGTCTTCTAATTCAGTTATGAATGACCAGTGGGTGTGGCCTGTAATAAGGATTTCAACTCCAAGTTCCATTGCAATATATTTCAACTGCTGGGTATCTCCTCTTGGATAGACTTGGCCGTGGTTAAGTCCAATTTTTATACCGTCAACCTCAAAAACAACGCTTTTTGGAAGTTTAATACCGCAAGCTCGGTCCATATTCCCTTGAGAACATTTGGTTGGAGCTATTTTTTCAAGTTCGTCCAGTATATCGTAAGATACCAGATCTCCTGCATGTAAGATCATGTCCGCATCTTTAAATATATCAAAAACTTTTTCAGGTATCTTTGAAGCTCTCTCTGGAATGTGAGTATCGGATATAATGCCAATTAACATTTTAATCTCCTTTGTATCTAATAATATCAATATGTAATGTTTTATAGAAAAAAATTGTGATTATACTGCTTGAAAATCAGGGGCTAATTATTTTATGTATTTAAATAAATTTACTTGATATATATCATTTAAATCTTGAATAAGAAGTATTTAACTATTTTACATGACGTGGAATATAAAAATTTCATAATTGAATACTGTTATATATGTCTTTAAATATACCAAGGTTACTATATTAATAGATCATAGATTTAAATAATATGATGATTATTACATATATTTATCCTTGTATTAAGACTAATTAAATCAATATAATAAAATAATATATATAATATAAAATGTTATTTGAGTACTATTTTGAGTGATATCATGCATGAAGTCATAATTTGTGAAAAGCCAAAATCATCTGAGAAAATAGCTAATGCGCTTTCTAGAAATACAATTAAAAATAGCTATAAAAAGGTTCCATACTATGAGTTTGAAGAAAATGGGAAAAAAACAACGGTAGTATCTGCGGTAGGTCATTTGTATTCCCTTTCACCTACAAATTCAAAACAGGACAAGATTTTTGATATAGATTGGGTTCCACTTTATGATAAAGATAAACAGAAAAAATACGTTAAAAATTATGTAGATGCCATTAAAAAGCTTGCAAAAGGCGCCGATAAATTTGTTCATGCTTGCGATTACGATATAGAAGGAACTGTAATCGGGTATAATGCATTGAAGTATGCATGTGGTGAAGATAGCGTAGATAAAGCTACAAGGATGAAATTTTCAACCCTTACTAAAGAAGACATAGTTAAGGCTTACGAAAACCCAATTCCTATAGATTTCCATCAGGTTGATAGTGGTATTGCAAGACACGTACTTGATTTTTTATTTGGGGTTAATATATCCAAATATCTTACAGATTCTGTAAGGGAAGCTACATCGAGGTATGTTCAGCTTTCTGCAGGTAGAGTCCAAACTCCAACACTTTCTATACTGGTAGACCGTGAAAAAGAGATTAAAAACTTCAAACCAATTCCTTACTGGCTTATAAAAGCAGCCCTTGAAGATGATATAGTTGCTGACCATAAAGCAGGAAAAATATTTGAAAGGAAAGAAGCAGACGGCATCTTAGCTGACTGTGGGAATGCAGATGCAGTTGTAACAGATGTTACTTTAAGAGAAAACAAAAGAACACCGCCATTTCCTTTCGATCTGGGAAGTCTCCAGTCAGAGGCATATGGGGTATTTGGATTCAGCCCTAAAAGGACCCAGCAAATCGCTCAAAACCTTTATACTGAAGGTTACACTTCTTATCCTCGTACTTCTTCACAGAAACTCCCAAAAAGTATTGGATACGACAAGATACTTAAGAACTTGAGTAAAAATGCAGAATTCAAAAAGCATGTTGATGCACTTAAAAAACCTTTAAAACCAAATGAAGGTAAAAAAACAGATGAAGCGCACCCTGCTATTCACCCAACAGGTACATTACCAACTGGTCTGGATACAAATGAACAGAAGCTGTATGAACTGATAGTTTACAGGTTTATATCTGTATTTGGAGAAGATGCACTTCAAGAATCCATGAAAACAAAATTAAATATTAATTCGCAGGAATTTTCATTCAGCAGGAAAAGAATGGCAAAAATGGGATGGCTTGATCATTATCCATTTAGAAAAATTGAAGATGAAAAATTCCCTGATATTAAAGAAGGGGATACATTAAAGGTTAATGAAATTTTATGCGAAGAAAAGGAAACAAAACCGCCTGCAAGATACAATCAAGCTTCTTTAATACGTGAACTTGAGAAAAGAGGTCTTGGTACTAAATCAACCCGGGCAAATATAATATCTATTCTTTATGACAGAAAATATATTGAAGGTCAGAAGATACAGGTTAATGAACTTGGTGAACACCTTATAGATACATTAAAGGAGTATTCTGAAGATATAACAAGTGAAGAGCTTACAAGGAAGTTCGAAACAGAACTTGAAGAGATAATGGCTGATAAAATTACCAAAGATCAGGTTATAGACGAAGCTAAAGTTGAACTTTCATCTATTCTCGACGATATTGATAAAAATAAATCTAAGATTGGTGAGAAACTTTATGAGGCTTACCAGGAAAGCAGAATTGTAGGTCAATGTAAATGTGGCGGTAACCTGGTTATGAAATATTCCTACAGGACCAAAGGTACATTTGTGGGATGTTCTGCTTATCCGAAATGTAAGGTAACTTATCCTATACCTCGGGGTACTAATGTACTTAAAACTAAATGTGAGAAATGCGGACTCCCAATGATATCATTTGGAAAACCGCGCCAGAGAGCATGTCTGGACCCAAAATGTGGTAGGAATGGTAAAGAATCGACAAATGAAGTTGTTGGTGTTTGTCCACAGTGTGGTGAACAGCTGATTAAAAGAATGGGTCGGTACGGGGAATTTATAGGCTGCAGCGGGTTCCCAAAATGCAGATTTACCAAGTCCGTTGAGGGGCAGGAAGCTAAATAATTAAATTATTTAGTTTATTTTCTAATTTTTTAATATTTGTTTTTAAATTAAGTTTAATAGCTATTTATTTTCTTTTAAAACATTTTTAATTACTTATTTTATTCATTGAACGTTACATTGCTTTTATTAACTTTAAAATGTTTTAAGTTTTGAAATTAAGTACAAAAGCCGTATTATCTATACCTTTTTAAACACCTCTAACTAAATTGATTATAATAAAATTTACTCATAAATTAGTAATTAGAGGATCACATATGAATGCAAAAGAGACTTTATCCAAACTTAAACCATTAATAATTATATTCCTGTTATTTTCAGCGGCATTTTTACTTAGAATGGATGCAATAGCTATCTCTGGGGTGCCTCATGATTATAAATCATATTTTGAGGATCAAAACGGTTTTCCATACTTCAGTGAAATGGACTCCTACTACAACTACCGGCTGACCAAGAATTATCTCGACCATGGTTATCTCGGAGATGCAATTATAAATGGTACTTCATGGGACTTGCATTCATACTATCCGTCAGGTAGATCGGCAGAGTATCCTCCGCTCATTATTTATATCACGGCATTTGCATATAAACTGGTGAATTCATTTGCAAATGTGCCATTAAATGGAATTGCCGTGTGGTTAGCTCCATTTGTAGCTTCACTGGCAGTTATACCTGCATATTTATTTGTGAAGAGGCTTACCAATGATTATGGTGGAATAACTGCAGGAATTTTAGTTGGCCTGGCACCATGGTGTTTCTCCCACACGTTTGCGGGATTTTTTGATACTGACATGTTTGCCATGCTATTTCCAATTCTGATTGTCGGATTTTTCATTGCAGGTGTACTTGCAAATAATATCAAGACTAGATCGATTTATGTAATGTTATCTGCTATTTCAGTACTTGTTTACTCAATGGCGTGGCAAGAGTGGTGGTATATGTTTTACCTTGTGATAGGTACTGGACTCGTATATCTTTTAATTTCAAACTATTTGTTTAAAATGGAAACCATTAAGCCATTTAATGAGTACCCTAATAAATTTAAATGGTTTCTGGATCAGCCAGCACTCTTTTCGCTGGTAATATTTGCAGTTGCAGGTTTTCTTTTAATAGGTATTATTATGGGATTCTCTGAGTTTACTGGAACGTTGTCCAGTCTTTCTCAGGCTACTCAACTACAGAGTTCAGTTCAAGGAACGTCATATCCAAATGTATATTTAACAGTTAAGGAGATGCAATCACCGGGATTCTGGGATGTTGTAAATGGAGTAGGTGGAATTTTCCCATTTTTACTGGGTATTCTACTTGTTCCTTTCCTTTTATGGAAGTTAAAACCAGATAATTCTACAAAAGAAATGAAGGCACCCGAAAGGAAGAGTAAGCCTAGAAGGAAGTCTAAAAGAAGAGCAACAGTTGCTGAAGAAAAAAATCATACTGTATTGGATCCTAAAGTAATGGAAAATAGGAAAAATTACCTTTTATATGTAATTTTATTTACAATATGGCTTGTACCACTGGCTTATTTTGTCACAAAAGGCGTAAGGTTCATTGAAAACTTTTCAGTTCCAATGTTACTGAGTGCAGGAGTTTTAATAGGTCTGTTTGTACCATACTTCAAAAAATACATAAAAGATAATAGATACTCTGCACTGGCCATTTTATTTGTAATTGCAGTTGTGGCATATTCCCCTGTATCTACAGCGTATACCTTTTCAAATACGGTAATAGTTCCAAGTGCAGATGATTCACTGTATGACCTATTAACATGGGTTAAAGATAATACGCCTCAAAATACAGTTTTAACCTCATGGTGGGATTTTGGTCATTTTTTCACTGCAATAGGAGATAGGCCTGTTACATTTGATGGGGGGTCTCAAAATACTCCGCGTGCTTACTGGGTTGGAAGGGCATTAACTACGAATAATGAAAATCTATCTGCGGGAATACTCAGGATGCTGACTTCAAGTGGTGAGCAGGGTATTTCAACGCTTGAAAATTATACACATGATACTGGTAAGAGTGTTGATATATTAAACAAAATTTTACCCGTTGATAAACAGGCAGCCCAAACCATACTTACTCAGGATTATAATTTAACTCCAGCTCAGGCTCAAAATGTGTTACAATATACACATCCCGCCAATCCTGCTCCACACAGGCTTATATTAACTGCAGATATGATTGTTAAGGCAGGGGTGTGGTCTCAATTTGGAAACTGGGATTTCCAGAAGGGGACTGGACAGGCTTACGTGTATTCTGCACAACCCGCATCCCTCAGCTCGCTAAATGGCACTGTAGTAATTCATGCTCAAAACGGTGTTGTTGCGCAGATAAACGGAACTCAAATAACTGCGGGATTTGCATACAGTCAGAATAATCAAACTCAAATACTGGCACCTCATAAGCTGATTGTAATTAAAAATAATCAAATGGTGATGAATCAGCTCGTTTCTAATCAAAGTCCGATAAGTATACTTTTAACAATGGATAATAATAGTTGTCTGGCTGTGGCCATGAGCAAGGAACTTGAAAATTCCATGTTTACAAGACTGTACTTTGAAAATGGGGCTGGTTTAAGCAGATTTAAATTTGCCCATTCTATAGGTGGAGATATGCTTTGGAATGTAAATTAGATTCCATGAGAATCTATTAATTCTTTTTTATTAGAATTAGAAAATTCAAGCTACAGTTATAAAATGTTCTACATGATATTTCGTATTCTATTTACAAGGATATCTGTTGCACTAACAATCCCCACGATTTGACCAGATTCTTCTACTGGTAATCTCCAGATACCGTGATCTACCATTTCTTTAGCAGCATGTTCTACTGTATCGTCGGTATGAATTGTTACAAGGTGTGTTTCCATTGCATCCTGGACTTTAGTATTCTTTAAATTTTTGTCATTACCTATTTCTTCTAAAACATCCCATGTTGTAATTATCCCAACTACTTCTCCATCACGTTCTACTATAAGGCTTCCACCTTCCCCTTCTTCTGTAGATTTTTTTAAAGCAGTTTCCAGATTTTCATCTTCATCTATGGTTTCTACTCCCTCTACCATAATTTCTTTAACATCCATCATATCACCTGCCCATATAAAAATATGTTACCCAAATTGATACTTGATATTAAGTTTTAACTAATTATTATTACTTTCTATAATGATAGTATGATTTGAAACTGAAAACATTTTTAAGTATGAAAAAGCTAATAGTAACTATATTTAATTAAATGATGTTTAAAGAACTGTAATTTTAAATGAAATGATTAAAAACATCTTTAAGAATGAAAACGCTAACAGTAATTATTAATAGTAATTCTATTTAATAATTGATATTTAATGAACTGTCATGCGTCATATTTGCAGTATTATATACTTAAATTTGAATAGGTATTTTATGTATTTATAATGATTTTTATAACTTGAACTAATTTTATGTGAGAATTATGGCTCTTGAAGATAGAATTAAACAAATTGAGGATGAAATTAAGAAAACGCCGTATAATAAGGCAACTTCACATCATATAGGCAAACTTAAAGCTAAATTATCCCAGCTTAAGGAGGAGTCTATAAAAAGAAGCAGTAAAGGAACCAAAGGGTCAGGGTTCCATGTGAAAAAAAGTGGGGATGCTACAGTAGTACTGGTAGGATTCCCATCTGTTGGAAAATCAACCCTTTTAAACGATATTACAAATGCTGAATCTAAAATTGGAGCATATGAATTTACAACACTCGAAATAGTTCCGGGTGTTATGGAATATGAAGGTGCTAAAATCCAGGTATTTGATATTCCGGGGATAATAACAGGCGCTTCGAAAGGAAAAGGGCGTGGAAGAGAAATCCTGTCAGTTGCAAGAAATGCGGATCTGATACTTATAATACTTGATGTTTTTAACCCTCAGCATATAGATGTTATATCTGAAGAACTTAGGAATATAGGAATAAGACCTAATGAAACCCGATCTGATGTCACTGTAAAACCCAAAAAAATGGGCGGGCTGACAGTTTCTTCTACTGTAGAACTTACACATATAGATGAAAAAACCATCCGGTCTATATTAAATGAGTATGGAATTCACAGTGCGGATGTCCTTATAAGGGACGATGTAACTGTAGACCAGTTTATCGATAGTATGGATGTAAGCTGCCGTTATATCCCAATGTTAGAAGTTGTAAATAAGATAGATTTAATTGATGAAGATTATTTTAATGAAGTTAAGTCGCAGATGCCAGATGCAATATTTATATCTGCAAACAAGCAAATTAATGTTGAAGAACTTAAAAGAGAAATTTTTGATAAGTTAGCTCTTATCCGTATTTATTTAAAACCTCAAGGCAGAAAAGCAGATTATGAAGAACCACTTATTGTGAGGAAAGGTTCTACAGTGAAAGAAGTGGCAGGTAAACTTCACCGTGAATTTGTCAGGAATTTCAGGCATGCAAAAGTCTGGGGATCATCAGTGAAATTTGAAGGTCAAAAAGTTGGACTGGAACATGTGCTGAATGATGGGGATGTTTTAAGGATAATTGTTAAAAAGAAATAAAGCTCAAATAATTAGATAACAGTGGTGAAAAAAATGGAGTTAGATGACATAAAAGTGTCCAAGGCGATAATTGAAAGTTATATGAAAGATTTCATAGATTATACCGATATCGATGTTGCAATAGGTGGAGGAGGTCCAGCAGGAATCACAGCTGGATACTATCTTGCAAAGGCAGGTCTTAAAGTTGCATTATTTGAGAGAAAATTAAGCGTCGGCGGCGGTATGTGGGGCGGCGGCATGATGTTCAATAAGATAGTTGTCCAGGAAGAAAGTAAAAGAATCATGGACGAATTTGGCATAGGCACCCAGAAATATGAGGATAACTATTACGTTGCCGATTCAGTCGAATGTATGTCGACCCTGTGTTCTAAAGCAACACAAGCGGGCCTCAAAGTCTTTAACCTCATAAGCATCGAAGATGTAATGATTCAAGAAGGTAAAGATGTCACTGGACTTGTCTTAAACTGGAGCGCAGTTGAAATGGCAAACTTACACGTTGATCCACTTACTATAAGGACCAAAGCAGTAATTGATGCAACTGGACACGACTGTGAAGTTGTAAAAGTTGTGGAAAGAAAAGTAGGGCCAGAACTCAACACTGAAACAGGTAGAATCATCGGTGAAAAACCAATGTGGGCAGAAGTTGGAGAAAAAGCTCTAATGGATAACACCAAAGAAGTATATCCTGGATTATACGTTACAGGAATGGCAGCAAACGCCGTCTATGGATCTCCAAGAATGGGCCCAATATTTGGTGGAATGCTCCTTTCAGGAGAAATGGTAGCTCAAATATTAATTGAAAAATTAAAATAAATGAGAAAATGATAATCCTTATTACAGGAACACCTGGTGTTGGAAAAACTACCGTATCGTCAATACTTGTAGAAAAAACAGGTGCATATCTTATCAACATCAATGAACTCGTTGATGAAAAACATCTCTATACTGGAATTGATGAAGAGCGTGGATACAAAATAGTAGACTTAGATGCTCTTTTCAATGAAATGGGCGAGATAATTGAAATGGAAGATGATTCTGATAAACATATAATCGTTGAAGGACATCTTTCACATCTTTTTGAAAATTCAGATATAGTAATTGTCTTGAGGGCAAATCCTGATGTTTTGTGTCATCGTATGAAGACTAAGGGATGGAAAGCAGCTAAAATCCGTGAAAATATCGAAGCTGAAGCCATCGATGTCTGTTCCTATGAAGCATTTGAAATTCACGGCGATAAAGTCAATGAAATAGATACAAGTGATATTCCACCAGAAGATGTCGCTGATTTGATAATTGATGTAATAAACGGCAGTAAGAGGTTTCCTGTAGGAAATGTAGATTTTCTGGAATATTTAAAATGATTTCAATTTTGAAAAAAGTGGGGGTACATTAATTAATTTCAATTTATGATCTTAATTGATATTTCATCATATATTCTAAATTTGGATTTACCTTTTTTACAGACTTGAAAATCAAAATTTTAGACATGCAAAAATTCATAGAATTTTTGTGGTTGTAAATCCCTGCTTTTCAGACATGTAACAATTCTTTGAATTTTTAAGCTTGCAAATCGAGGATTTGCAAGGTGGAAGGGAAAAGCTTTTTAAATAGAATACCCGATAAATTATAATATTATTCTTAAGTAGATTATATGTTGTATTGAGGATTACTGATAATGTGGATTCAATTGTAAATCATTATACTAATTGTTGATTCGACAATTCAACCCCTACACAAGAGCTTAAGATCCATTTCTATATTCTATACTTACGAATGTTTCAAAATCTATGATTTTGAGAGACTACACTAATGACTTGGAGAGGCAAGACTTTGAGAAGGGGAAGAAGACCAAGATGGATGTTAAAAATAGCAGAAGAAAGAATAGATATTCTATTCAAACTTGCAGATGAATCATATAATACTCACCCGCATAGGTCAGATCGCTATGTAGAAATGGCAAGAAACATTGCAACAAAATATAATATAAGAATGCCAAGAATCTGGAAGAGAAGATTCTGTAAAAACTGTTATAAATTCCTGAAACCTGGAGATAATTGCCAAGTCAGGTTAAAAAATTCATGTGTTATTATAAAATGCCTTGAATGTGGAAATGTAGTAACCCTTCCATATATAAGAGAGCAGAAAGATAGAAGGAGGAGAAGAGTTGAGTCCTGCATTATCAAAGAAGGAATTAATGAATAGATCACTTTCAACATTCACACTAAATATTGGAAAATCTGGAATAAATGAAAATGTTATAGATGAAATAAAAAGACAGCTTAAAGCTCACGAAGTAATTAAAGTGAAATTTTCAAAAAGTATATCCTCAGAAAAACAAAATTATATAACTGAGATAACTGAAAAATCAAAGTCTAAACTCGTTGATTTAAGAGGTAACGTTGCTGTAATTTATAAAAAAAAGAGGTAATTAGGAGGCTAAATATGACTACAGTTTATGATGTTCCTGCAGATTTGCTTATCAGTGCAATTGCAAAGGATTTAAATGAAAATAAAAGTATAAACGCGCCAGAATGGGCGAAATTCGTTAAAACCGGAGTTCACAAAGAAAGAAGGCCTGAAGATGCAGACTGGTGGTACACAAGATGTGCATCAATCTTAAGAAAGGTTTACATTGATGGTCCTGTTGGACTTAACAGTTTAAGATCCTATTATGGTGGAAAAAAAGACAGAGGATGCGAACCAGAAAAATTCAGGAAAGGCAGCGGTTCCATAATAAGAACAGCTTTACACCAACTTGAAGATGCTGGATTTATTGCAAAAATAAAAGAAGGAAGAATCATAACTCCTGAAGGAAAATCCTTCGTTGATAAAGCATCAAACATTGTTAAAGAAGATATTCCTGAACTTGCTAAATATTAATTAAGGTTGTCATTAACTTTAAGATATTATGGAGGTCGAATTTTGAGCGATATTGAAGAAATACGACGTAAAAGGATGCAAGAGTTACAGCAGCAAGCTGCAGCACAACAGGCATCATCCCAACAACAAGAACAAGCCCGCCAGGAAATGGAAGTTCAAAAAAAGCAGGCTATGATGCAGATATTAACTCCTGAAGCCAGAGGCAGACTTGCAAACTTGAGACTCACCAAACCTGAACTCGTTGAACAAATAGAACTTCAACTCATTCAACTTGCTCAAATGGGGCGAGTCAAATCTAAAATAACTGATGATCAGCTCAAACATCTCCTGACAAATCTTGTTGGTCAAAAAAGAGAGATTAACATAACAAGAAAATGAAAGCATGTGTTCTCTACAGCGGAGGAAAAGATAGTTCGCTTATTGCTGTAATCCTTACAAAAATGGGATATGAGGTTGAACTTGTAACCCTAAATTTTGGGATGTTCGATTCCTTTAAACCTGCAGCAAAATCAGCATCTGCGCTTGGTTTTAAACACCGCGTTTTTAAAGCTGATAAAACAATACTGGAAAATGCAACTGACATTATTCTTAATGATGGATTTCCAAATAATGGAATAAATTATATTCATAAAGAAGCATTAGACCTTGTTTCACGTGATTATAACGTGGTTGCAGACGGTACAAGAAGGGATGACAGAATCCCTAAACTTAAAGGAAACGAAATCAACAGCCTTGAGGGCAGGCGAAATGTTGAATATATAACACTCCGTGGATTTGGTCATAAGACCATCAATAATCTATCAGATGTGCTTTTTGAAGTCAAAAAGGAACAAACCAGCATGGAAAACAATTCCGATTATGAGATTGAAATCAGATATCTCATAAATGAAATTGAAGGCGAAAACGCATCTAACAAGATATTTCCAAGTCACATCCAATCCCGAGTTGTGGGTTGGAAAAATAAAATTTAACACAAATCAATAATAATGTGGTGAAAAAATGAGTAGAAATAGGCCATTAGCTAAAAAACTAAGGCTTGCTAAAGCTAACAAGCAGAGTAGGACTGTGCCTGTATGGGTACGAATTAAAACCAATAGAAAAGTGATGTCTCATCCAAAAATGAGGAGACATTGGAGAAGAAGTAGCTTAAAAGTTTAAGGGGATTTTCAAATGGAAAGAGTCTATGTTATACCATTAAGGAAAGTAAAAAATGTTCCAAGGACTATCAGGTCTCCAAGAGCAGTACGTTACGTAAGAGAATTCATAGGAAAACATATGAAGACAGACGACATCAAAATAGATGCATCTGTTAATGAAAAAATATGGGAAAGAGGAATTCAAAAAATACCTCCTAAAATCAAAGTAAAAGCTGTACAGGAAGAAGATGGTTCAGTTGCAGTCACCTTAGTTGAATAGGTGAACGTGATGATAAGAAGAGCTAATTTGAATGGGAACCCGAATCTTGGTGTTGCAATTTCTACAACTGATAAAATTGCAATAGTTCCCTCTAATTTATCAGAAGCACTGGAGAGTCTTGTAGAGGATACTTTAGGAGTTCCTGTAGTTAAAACTCCAATTGGTGGGAGTAACCTTGCTGGAGCACTGGCTGTTGGGAATTCAAACGGATTCATAGTAACACCATATGCTCTTGACAGTGAGATAAAAGCCATTAAAGAATTTGGAGTGGAAGTAGAGCGAATCGCTGATAAGTTCACTGCAGTTGGTAATATCATACTTGCAAATGATTTTGGAGCCATTGTTAATCCTCTGCTTTCTGATGAATCATTAAAAATAATTAGTGATGTTTTAGACGTTGAAGTCGAACGAGGAAGTATAGCTAAATATAAGATTACAGGATCTGTTGCTACTGCAACAAATAAGGGAATACTTGCACACCCATCTGCAACTGAAGAGGAACTTGCCTTTGCAGAAGGTATAATGAAAGTTCCTGCAGATGTTGGAACTGTAAATAAAGGTATAATGCTTGTTGGAGCATGCGCAGTTGCAAATTCTAAAGGTGTGATTGTAGGATTGAACACTACAGGTCCTGAACTTGCAAGAATTGAAGAAGCATTAGGTTTTCTTGAGGGATATGAATGAGAACAAAAATATTTAGAATTCAAGGTAAATTTATGATGGGAAACGCTTTTCAACCTTTTACAAAGGAATTGAAAGCCATAAGTGAAAAAGATATACATGAAAAAATTTATTCAGAGTTTGGAAGCAAACACGGAATAAACAGAAACAAAATTGTCATAGAAGACATTAAAGAAATAAAAGCTGATGAAGTCCAAGATCCAATGATTAAAGCCTTAGGGTGATCTCATGGAAGACAGGCAAAGGCTCGAACAGATGGTAAATGAAATCAACATGTATCAGGGCCAACTGGACGTTTTAAAACAGCAAATTGAATCAGTTAATGCTTCTATAGGTGAATTAATATCAGCTGAAGAAACTTTAGAAGCTGTTAAAGGAAAAGAAGGTACAGAAACATTTGTACCAGTAGGTGCAGGTTCTTTTCTTATTGCAGAAATTAAAAACACTGATCAGGTTATAATGGGACTTGGAGCCGGTGCTGCTGCAAAGAAAAATATAGATGACGCCAAAGAAAGTATATCTTCCCAGCGAAAAGAGCTGGAACAGTTAGTGGACAAAATGTCTGGAGATATACAGAAGTTAACTGAGTTCATTATGAGAAAAAGTCCTGAAGCTGAAGCACTACTTCAAAAAATTGAAAGTGAAGAAGCCCAAAGGCAATAATTTTTTCACTCGAAAATTTTTTTTAAATTTTCGGTGTTTGCAAAACGTAGTTTTGCAACCGTAAAAATCTGTGATTTTTACATGCCCCAAACACCGAGGTGTTTGAGGGTTTTATAACTTATTTTTGTGATTACGGTAAATGA
The DNA here is from genome assembly GCA_023409695.1 of Methanobacteriota archaeon. GTDB lineage: Archaea > Methanobacteriota > Methanobacteria > Methanobacteriales > Methanobacteriaceae > Methanobacterium_D. The sequence continues at coordinate 16,855 of JAEYQZ010000047.1, forward strand.
GGACGTGAACATTTTGTTTGAATCACTTAAAAAGAAATTTAGCGGCACAATAGGAAAACTAAGTGATAAACTCTCGACTGAAGAGGAAGCAGAAGAAACTCGCCAGGAAGAAATTTCTGGGAAAACCAAAGAAACCGCACCAGAAACTACTGAAACCTTCGAGAAACTGGAAAAAATTGAAGAACCTTCATCTGAAGAAAAAGAACTTGAAACTGAAGAGCCTCCAGTTGAAGAAAAAGAGTCTGAAACTGGAGTTAGGGGAAGATTATCCGGAATTTTTTCTAGAGAAAAGAAAGAAGAAAAAGTAGAGGAAAAGGTAGAAGAGAAACCTGCAGAAACTCCTGGAGAACCTGAAGAGCCTGAAGAAGTAGAAGAAGAAAAATCAGGAATGTTCTCGTTTGTTACCAAGAAAACAATATCTGAAAAGGATATTGAGGATATACTCTTTGAACTTGAAATATCACTTCTAGAAAGTGATGTTGCAATGGAAGTCGCTGAAAAAATCATTAATTCTGTAAAAGAAGACCTTGTAGGTCGAAAAATTAGAAGAAGAAGTGATGTTGCAGAATTTACAAGAGATGCCCTTAAAAAAGCTATTTCTGAAATATTAGGGGTTGAAACTAAAGACCTCAAAGAAATGGCTGATAATGCACGAAAATCTGGCGAACCACTTAAAATCATGTTTGTGGGAATAAATGGTACTGGTAAAACAACCACCATAGCTAAAGTGGCAACGTATTTCATAAATGAAGGGTATACACCGGTTATTGCAGCTGCAGACACTTTCAGGGCAGGTGCAATTGAACAGATAAGTCATCATGCCGAAAATATCGGTGTAAAAATTATAAAGCACAAAAAAGGTGCAGATCCAGCAGCAGTTGCATACGACGCAGTTGAACACGCAAAAGCTAAAGGAAAAGAAATAGTTTTAATTGACACTGCAGGCAGGATGCAGACAAATGTTAATCTCATGGATGAAATGAAGAAAATTAAGCGTGTTGTAAAGCCGGATCTTATTATCTATGTTGGTGATTCACTAACAGGAAATGATGCTGTAGAACAGGCTTCAAAATTTGACGAAGCAGTTGGTGTGGATGGAATTGTCCTGACCAAAGCAGACGCAGACGCAAAAGGCGGAGCGGCACTTTCCATTGGTTATGTGATTAATAAACCGATCCTGTTTTTAGGTGTCGGCCAATCATATGAAGATATAATGGAATTTAAACCTGAATGGATGGTTGAACAGCTTGTATAACTAGATATAATCATTCTATTTTTTTTAATTTATTGATCAAAATTTCATTTAAGACACTAATTAAAATCAGTCTTTGTCAATCTTATTTTTAAGTTGAGATATTAGTTTTACTCCGGGAAAAATTTCAATATTTTTAGCAATTTTTTCAGGTTCTATGTTTTCTTCGGTAAAGTGTTTTAAAACATCCATTGGATTTTTTGATTTTATTAATATTGAAATTTTAAGACCTGGTTTTAAAATCATATCTGGTCTAGGAAAAAATATTTCGTCATTTTCATAAAAGGCGATGATACTAAAGTTTTCATTTGGGCATATATCGCTGATTTTTTTACCTACATATTCTCCTTTTTCTAATTTGATATCTACAAGTTCAGCGTCACCATTACCTAGAACTGTTATATCGGATATCTTTGGTCTTGTTATAAGTTTTTCAATATAATCCGCGGCATATAATTCTGGATTTATAATTATATTGATACCCACTTCGTTAAAAGCTTCTCTGTGATTTGGGTCGCTCACCTGTGATATTATCCTAGGAACTTTATAGCCCTTTGCCAGTGTGCACGCTAGTAAATTAACTTCGTCATGTTCAGTAGCTGCCACAAAAATGTCTGCCTCTCTTATATTTGATTCTTCTAAGATTTCAGTGTCTGTTCCATTACCATATAAAACTTGAGCATCCAGTTTACCTGCAACTTTATCACATCTGTCTTTGTCACTTTCTATTATAGCGATGTCATGGCCACCTGAAATTAATGATAATGCTAGATTTAACCCAAATATTCCGCTGCCCATAATCACGATATGCATAATAAGCCCCACATTAAATTAAGTTTTAAATTTACTGTCCTAACATTAATATATTTGCTGTAACTATTTTAATACATTCTAATATAAATATTCTTACTTTTTGACATGTTTTTTTATATGTTTAGAGAGGATACTAATAAATAGCAGTTGGTTAAGGTCGAATAACTAGATATTTTCAATGTTAAAAGGCACTACTTCTTTTACCTCAGCATCCATTGACCGAAACAGACTTTTTACATTGAACATGCTGTCTGCACGGAATATAAAAACACAGGAATGCGTGGAATGTTTTTCTTTGGGGCAGCTGATATATGAATCTAATAGATCAATATTTCGTTTTTTCAAGTTTTCATCGGAAAAAATTTCCTTAAGCATTTTCACGCCTTCACCTGTTTTAAGCGGGCATTGTTTAGAATCATGTTTGTTAACTGCAGTAAATAACATAAAATCACCTCATTTTATTACTAAGATTTTTGGATTATTTAATTTTATAGATGTTAATTGCATTAACTTAAATAATCAGATTTGACAGATTAGTTTTAGATTACGGGATAACAGAATTAGTTTTAAAGTGATTACATGAATGCATATTTAGAGATAATAAGGCCAGGGAATGCAGTAATGGCTGTAATAGCAGTACTTTTAGTCATGCTTATAAGTGGAAACTTCACTTTGAATGCATTTTTAGCATGCATCGTAGTTTTAATGGTAATAGGTGGGGGAAATGCAATAAATGATTATTTCGACTATAAAATAGATGCAATTAACAAACCAAACCGCCCAATTCCATCTGGAAGAATTTCTTTAAATTCAGCCAAGATTTATTCTGTGGCCCTTTTTGTAATTGGAACAATCCTATCTTTTATAATAGGGCTTTTACCTGGGCTTATAGCTCTTTTCACTTCAGTTGTTTTAATTTTATACGCATACAACCTTAAAAAAATGCCTCTTATTGGAAATATGGCTGTTTCATTTTTTATAGGCCTCACTTTTATTTTTGGGGCTGTAGTTGTAGGTGAACCTTTACTTTCAATTTTAGGTTTTTCACCATTCTTTATAACCATGATGCGGGAAATTGTAAAAGATATGGAAGACATGGAAGGGGATAAAAAAGAAGGGGCAAGAACGTTACCTATATTATACGGACTTAAATCATCTGCAGTTATAGCTACACTTTTCATGATATTTGCCGTTGCTACAAGTCCTATACCTTATATTATGGGAGTTTTAACTGTATTTTATCTCCCTCTGCTTTTTGTTGGGGATATAATCTTTGTAGTGGGTGCAGTATCTGTATTAAAGAATCAGTCAACTGAAAATACTAAGAAAGTGTCAAAAGGGGTTAAAATAGGCATGGTAATTGTTCTCTTAGCTTATGCGGTTGGATCGCCGTTTTTAATGTCTTTAATATAATTTATTTTTCTTTTTGATGAATGTTGATTTAGTATTATAATTCTACTTTTTAGCTAGTATTTGATAAGCACATGGGATTGTAAAAGATAAAAGTGCAGTTAATTTAGGGGATGAGATCATCATCGATCCTTGCAGCTTCTTTCATCGTAGTTGCAAGTATTGCAAATTACGTGCTTTATTTTATAGGTATCTTCAATATATTGTACCCAATACCATTTTTTGATGGAATTATTACATGCTGATGTCTCTGTATATGCATATTAAAAGATTATTTAATCCAAAATACTGTAGAGATTTCAAAAAGTGCTAAAATAGGTAATGGAACGATATTGAATATTTTTGCAGTTATATATTCATTTTTAGCTTCCCTAATTTAAAACCACAACTTTTAACTATTTTTAAGGACATATATTGATATATGAAAATTGAACCAATAGGCATCATAAATTCTCCATATAAAATAAAGAAGAATTCGCCCCATCAAGGCCGTTTTTCAGAAAAATTAAGTAAAATAACTGTTTTTGATGAATATAAAGATGCGTTACATGATATTGGTCGATATAAACATTACTTTATTCTTTACGCCCTTGATAAAGTTGAAGGATATAAACTTAAAGTGATTCCTCATGGAAATAAGGAGGAGAGGGGGTTATTTTCTACCAGAGCGCCTGTTCGACCTAATCCAATTGGGCTCTGTCTTGTTGAATTGATTGAAATAAATGAAAACGTTCTTACTGTAAAATGGCTTGATGCCCTTGATGGATCTCCTTTACTTGATATTAAACCATTTTGGCC
>JAEYQZ010000049.1 GCA_023409695.1 Methanobacteriota archaeon
TGCGCTCTTCTGGAGTTGCCTGTTTGAAAAATTCCATGAGTTTACCTTTTTAAATTATTTAATTCAGCTATTGATTTCATATCATTTTGTTAAATTTATCGTAGCCTGCTCAAATTAGTATATTTAATTTCATTTCTCCCTCATTTTCCTATTGTAATAAGAGAGAGGATTAGTTATACCTTTACAAGTCTTATCTGGTTTGCACAAATTAGGCATGTTTAATTTAACTTTTTCACAGCTCATTGGGGTGTACCATGTTGTTTCCCCTTCATGTTGAAGGTTCAGGTTATCATTCATTCCAAAACCAAGCTTTGCATTGATGTTGATCTTTTCCTGGGGCTGGTCATCGAAAAGGGGAGGACTGCACCTGTCTGCTGCATCATAAATCATTGGTAAAATCTCATTTTGCGTGATTTTGAGGTCTGCATCAACATCAGATACTTTTAACGTTGTATTCCTCCTGAAAACTGAAGGATATAATCTCGCATAGGATAAAAAAGGTGTTAAAAACAGTACAATGACTTCATTCCTTCCACCGGACTTAATCCCATCTAAAGCTTTTCTAATGCACGGGGGGAACTTTTCAACATTTAACGGCGAAGCTTTAACTTCTCCTCCACCATCTCCACCGCCGTAATACCTTATTTCTTTTGATAAGGCATCAGCTACTTCTTCTGCGATCTTTAAAAGTGTTGCATTTGGTTCTACTTCACGCCCTGCAATTTCATGCACGTTTTTTATGTAATTTTCAGTGTTCTGCATGATCATCTTGATCATGATGAGTTCCTTAATTCTGTTTCCAATGAACACGTTGTACATTCTTTCGGGTTGTTGAAGTTTTACAACATCCCCAAAGTACTCCATGAAATCTTCTCTGTCTAATATAACATTTCCATCTTTTAAAACTAAATCTTGAAGGTTAATCTTCTTTGAACTTAAAAGATCAGCCAGTGATGTCCATTTAATCCTGTCCTGAACAATGAGGATGTTCATTATTTTATCTACAATTTCTGTCCGGTCTCTTTCATAAAGTTCTTCAAGCCGGTTTTCAATGATCTGTCCCTGCAGTTCTGATACTGCACGACTTTCTCGGGAATTAGGGCCATATTTAATCCCAACGGCCTGGCAAATGATATAAAATGCAATAACATCGAATTTTGTTATTTCAGGATAAAATAAGAAAGCATATTTTTTATGGTTATACTTGGGATTGCTTTTTTTATCAACGTACCATTCTACTCTTTTAATCACCAGATCAACATAGCTTTTAGGTATATAAGAATCATCTGATATTTCTTGAGCTGTAATTGAATTAACTGCGTCTATAATATCATCATTTACATCAAATATCCTGTCTAAATCCCCTCCATCTTCCCTGACTATTTGTTTTCCTTCATCAGATAAAGGATTTATAAAGGACATTGGTATCATACGATTAATGCTTTCTGATTCTCTTCATTATAAATAGTTACTGTATAGATATCTCCTAGTAATATGAATTTCACAAAAGGAGTACCATCATATAAGGATACATAAATATGACACATGATGTAAATAAATATTTTAAAGGGTTTCACTTAAAAAGAAATAGGTGGTATTTCTATTTTAAATTAATATGAAAATAGAAAAATAATATATATTTAAATTTAGAAATTTTATATAATAAATATTGATTATTATTTCAGCTTTTAAGGGCTTTTATATCTTATTATAATTTAAATCATGAATTTCAAGGTCTAGTGGCTTTGTTGTTCATTTTGATAAAGGAGGAACAAATTTGAGTAAAGTATTTATTACCAGCGCGTTGCCCTATGCAAATGGGCCCTGCCATTTAGGACACTTGAGATCGACATATATTCCAGCAGATATTTACGCACGTTACAATCGAATGAATGATGTTGATGTCCTGTTTGTTTGTGCAAGCGATGAACATGGGACGCCTATTGCAGTTAGAGCAGAGCAAATAGGAAAATCTCCTAAAGAAATTGCAGATAAGTTTCATAAAATGATAAAACATGACCTGGAGTTGTGTAATATCTCCCTTGATAACTTTTCAAGGACAACTGATCCTCTCCATTACGAAATTTCACAGAACTTTTTTTTAAAACTTTATGAAAAGGGTTATATTTATGAACAGGTAATTAAACAGCCTTACTGTAATACCTGTAAAAGATTTTTACCTGACAGGTATGTGGAAGGAATTTGTCCCCACTGTAAAGGTGAAGGGGCAAGGGGAGACCATTGTGAAACATGTGGAAGACATTTGGACCCAATTCAGCTTGAAGAGCCAACATGTCTCATATGTAGTTCTACTCCTGAAATTAAGGAGTCGAAACAATATTTCTTTAAGTTAAGTCACTTCCAGGATGATTTAAAAGAATGGATAGAAGGAAATGATGAATTACCTCCAAATGTTAAAAATTACGCCATTCAGTGGATAAAAGAAGGTTTGAAAGATTGGATACTTACAAGAGATATGGAATGGGGAATTCCTGTTCCACTTAAAGATGCTGAAGGCAAAATAATTTATGTGTGGGGTGAAGCTTTCCTTGGATACATATCGTCGGCTGCACAGTGGAGCCGGAGAGAAAATAAGCCGTGGGAAGACTACTGGAACGATAGAGCAGTTCACTTTATAGGAAAAGATATTATATACCACCACTCTATATTCTGGCCAGCATTACTTATGGGCTACGGATGTAAACTACCAGATAATGTTGTAGCAGGGGCATATCTTTCACTTGAAGGCCGAAAGATGTCAACAAGTAAAAACTGGGTTATATGGGCATCTGAATTCCTTGAAAAATTTGATTCAGATATTGTAAGATATTACCTGACTGTTAACGCGCCCCTTGGCCGTGATACTGATTTCTCATGGGATGATTTCCAGCGCCGTGTAAATGACGAGCTTGCAGACGTGCTTGGAAACTTTTTACACCGAACTTTTACATTTACAAACAGATTTTTCGATGGAAAAATACCAGAGCCATCGGAATTTGATGATTACGATGAAGAATTTAAAAACAGGATATTGGGCATTCCAGATGTGGTCTCGGAAAATATTGAGCATTTTAAATTCAGAGAAGGTCTTATTGAAATAATTAGGCTTGCAAAGTTCGGTAACAAATATTTTAATGACAAGGAACCATGGAAAGCAGTAAAGGAAAACCCTGAAGAGGCATCAAATTGCCTTTATCTGTGCAACCAGCTTGCAAAAGTTCTTTCTGTTATTTTAGCCCCTTACATTCCAGTTAGGGCTTCTAAAATAATGGAAATTATGAATTTAGATGTAGAAAAAACAACCAGCTGGAAAACTGCAGGTGAATTTGTTCCAACAGGCCATGAAATTGGTAAACCGAAACCATTATTTTCTAAAATTGACGATAACATAATTGAAAAAGAAAAAGAAACACTTTATGATAATTTAGAGGAAACTGAAACTATGAAAGATATTATAAGTATAGATGATTTTGCAAAAATGGATTTAAGAATTTCTGAAATAATTGGAGCAGAACGTGTTGAAGGCTCTGAAAACTTACTAAAATTAATGGTCGACACTGGTGAGAAAAAAATACAGGTTGTCGCCGGCCTTGCTAAAAAATACGCTCCTGAAGAAATAAAAGGTCAGAAAGTTGTGGTTTTAGTTAATTTGAAACCAGCAAAATTATTCGGAATAAAATCTGAAGGTATGATACTTGCAACTTCGGACAGTTTAAGCGTTTTAAGTGCAGATGCTAACGTTGGTGAAAAAATAAAATAAACTTACAAAATTCGCAGAATTTTGTACGCCCGAAATTCATAGAATTTCGACGGCTGACAAACACAGGGTGTTTGTCGCTCCGAAATCAAAGATTTCGACGGCTTACAAAATTTATAATTTTGTAATCCCGGGCCCTCGAAAAACGATTTTCGAGCGCCATTTTTTTATAAAAGTATAGTTTGGGAACGAAATGAATGAATCTGTTTTAATTGCACGGGCTGAGAAATTTCTTGACAAAATAAAACGTCAAAGGATACAAGTAGAAGAACTTAGGGATTTCGAAAGCTTTATTACAGTTTATCATTACTTAAAAGAAAATTTAGACGAGCTGTATGAACTTAGAGATACCATGGAGATCAAGGGTTATAAAGCTCCCTACAGATCTTTAATTAGATCTTCTCGTTCCTCAATTACTGAATTGAAGGCTGAAGAAATACATGATGTTTCAAGGCAGACTCAATACTTTAGAATGAAAGCTGCCGCTAAGAAAAATATATTGGATAGGGTTAAATCGTCTATTGCGTCTCATAAAATTGTAATTGGCCATCTTGAAGAATTTGCAACTATAACTTGCAGCGTATGTAAAAAGAATTTTAAAAGGCATGAAATTGAATTTGTGGAGTCTGGAACATGCAGCTGTGGAGCTACAGATCTGATATTAGAAAAAAATGACCATGGTGTTTACAGGTTAGGCGCGCTTAAATATTTGCCTTTATCGGGTGAATATATGGTGAGAATGTCTGACTTATCCTCTATGGGAAGAGAGGCGTTCCGTAGTGTCGTTAGAGTCCTAAAACATGAAAAAAGAGGAATAGTTAAAACAGTCTCTTTAGTAGTTAAAGTACTGGAAGACGGTAGGTGGATCAGAAAAAGAGTCAATATGGATATGGACGATGAAATGAACTATGAAAGGGAAATTCGAAAGAAATACGGCCGTAATGCTCGTATCGAATTTTTACAATTTCACAGGAAAAAACCTGCCATTATAAACGATAAACAGGTTCAAACTGCTCTTTCAATTGCCTATGTTAAATTTGCAAAGGAAATAGTGGATGAAATTCTGGATGATGTTTTAGATGACCTTTTAAAAAATAGAAATAATGTTGAAATTTATGATAATGCCCTTAAAACTGCATCAGATGTTGCAGGTTCAATAACCTCAGATATTGAAGATGAAGAGGATATAAAGAATGAAAAATTAAATGAAATTCTTAAAGAAAACAACCTCATGGATGATAACAATATTATAAATAGACAGCTTGAGCGCGATATTCAAGCAAGAAACAGGATTAAAAGAAAGCTTTTTGTTGAGGTACCAAGAGTTTTTATTTTATGGGATATTGTTAGATATTATCTGACCACTTCTTATGATAGAAGGAATAAATACTCAGGACCATTCCCAAATCTTCGCCCAAATCTGGATACCAATCAATTGAAAGCATTTGTAGATTTTGATAAGCAGGTAGTGAAGATTTTGAAGAAGTATACTCCTGAGAAGATCGAGTACATGGAAGACATGAAAGAAGTTATAGCCAAAAAATTTGAGATTGAAAATAAAATAAAGGGTCTCCATGTTAAGTCAAATCCGCCTGCAGTTGGAGCTGCAATTTTAAATATTACCGGAAAACTGTCTATTGAAGTTGCATCTGATATTTTTTCAGTTGATACATCTAAAGTAAAGGCAGAAAAAGAAAAAATAGAGACATTTGGAAAGCCTACATCAAAACGTGCTCAAAAATTCCTTGAAATGATTAAAAAATAGCAGTATGATGTAATATATTTAAATTTAAGTAGACATCAGTAAATTTTAACTTAAGGTATTTAGAAAATTATAACATACGGTGGTATTTTGGGTGAAGATGAAAATAATGAAATTTATGTAAAAAGAGCATTATCTTCACAGGTTATCATGGAACTTTTGGACAGGTATCCAAACCTTAAAAAGATTAAAGTTCCAAGCAGCTTATACCCTAGAACCTCAAAAAAATATTTGGATGCACTTTCTGAACTGGGAATTGAAGTTGAACCAGTTATTAAAAGGGGTAGACCCAAAAAATATGGTAACACTGAAGCTGAACTCGTTCAAAAAATGATTGATGAAGGTGTTAGCCCAAAAGATATATCAGATGAGCTTGAGATTCCTTTAAAAACAGTTTACTACCTCAAGGGTACAAAACTAAAGAGGGGTAGAAAACCAAAATATTCTAAAGAGACGGAAGAAGAAATTAAAAAATTACGTGATGAAGGTCTTAGAGCAAAGGATATATCTGAAAAGCTAAGTATCCCTCTTAGAACAGTGTACTGTCTTATAAAAAGATAGATTATTGATATATAAATAAATTTAACTCATTAACTTAGTACTTTCAGAAAACAAGTGAAAACGCGGTGGTTCAATGGCAAATATGTTTTTTGGCGATTATCAGATGTTACTATTAGTTTCAGGGATCTGCGGCTTAGTTGCATTTTCAATAACTTTTTTAACTATGCCTAGATTAATAAATAAATTAAAAGATGCTGAAATAGTGGGTAAGGATATTCATAAGCCTACGAAGCCTATTGTGGCAGAAATGGGAGGTATAGGCATCTTGCTTGGTTTTGTAGTTGCAATGTTTGTCGGGATCTGGTTGTATCCAACTTATCATTATCAATTTATTGTAACATTAATTGTAATTCTTTTAGTGGGTCTTGTAGGTATGGTTGATGACCTTGTAGTTTTATCATCCAAAGAAAAACTAATTTTACTCTGGCTTGCGGGCCTGCCGATTATGTGGATTGCCCCCCCTAATGTGAGCATTATTTACATGTTAGCTATGCCTGTAGCAGTATCTATCGGTGCTAATTTAACAAATATGCTGGCAGGATTAAATGGAGTTGAATCTGGTCTTGGCGCAATAGCAATGATTTCTCTTACCATTTCTGTTATTATAATGGGCAAATATAATGTTGCTATAATTACTATGGCGATGCTGGGGGCTCTTCTTGCATTTTTATTCTACAACCGGCACCCTTCACGTGTTTTTCCAGGAGATGTGGGAACTCTTATTATAGGTGCATGTATTGTACTTGTGGCGTTTATAGGGCGTGTAAAGCTCATAGCATTTATTGTACTTCTTCCAAATATAATTGATGCTATTTTGAAATTTTACAGTGCAGGGGTCGTTGAAAGACATCACCATGCTCCAACTGAAGTAGGCGATGATGGAAAATTAATTGCTCCTGACGGTGGTTTTAATTCTCTTATACGATCTGTTTTAAGAAGACCAATGCCTGAAAAGAATGTTGTAGCAATTGTATGGCTTATTGGTATTATTTTTGGAGCTATCGGGATAATCATGGCATATACACTTAATTCAAGTATTATTTAGGTAAAATAATGTATAGTTATACCCAGGTCACATCTGTAGTTGTGAATACGTATCTATTTGAAAAGGCAGGATTAAACATTTCATTAGTTTGGTCTGAAGCATCAAATGATTCACAAATACTTTTTCGGGCATAAAAATTCACGCGGTCTCCTAAAGCGTTTCTATCGCTAATATCTGTAACAGAAGGTGCAGATGCAGAGATTTGAAACTGTATTTTTGTTTTATTATATTTTTCATTGAATCCCTGATTGACATAATTTATTTTAATTATTTTGACACTGTTTGTACCTAAAAGTCGTTTATGTTCTACAGTATAGTTTTTAAATGCTTCTTCAGGATAAATTGCAAAACTGTCTGCATTTCCCCCTTTAATTGCCCCGCTTCTTGCTGCAGACATAGCCTGGTTTAATTCATTATCAGTTCCTATGAATGAACCTATTCCTAGAATTATTAGCAGGATAAACCCAACTATCAGAATGAGTTCTATGGATATTTGGCCTTTAATTTCCATAAATCTGATTTAGTATTAATACATATATAATTATTTGTCTTAAATTAAGATTGTGTAATTACTATCCAGTTGTATCCATCAGAGCCGTTTACATTCCGAATAAGATATGTTGAGCCACAACGCATGGTTATTTGGGATTCATCCAGCCGATAAGAGTTTGAAATTTTTTTGGGGGTTATATGAGCTTTGCCCATCATTCCTCCTATTTTAACATAAACTCCTGATGAATTAACTTCCATACAATATTCTTTGCCTGTAATGTTATTTGGCAAACTGATGTTGGCGGAATGGCCTGTTCCACTGGAATAAACCTTGTTAATTGATTCTGCAACATTATTTGCAGTCATTCTTGCTTTTGATAGTTCTTCTGTTTGTGAAGCAGTATCTATCCTGTCTGATACTACGGTTATGATACTTCCTGCCACAATAATAATTAAGAGTGTTGCAAATATCAGGTCAACAACCATTACTCCTCTATTATCCATAATTTCAATATATTACTAATTATATATATAGTAATAGTTAAAAGAGAATAAAATATCCTCAAAGTTACATATTTTACTTTTAAAAAATGTTACTGGTCTAAATTTTAACGCAATACTTCAAAAAGAATTATTTATACATTTTTATTGTACAAATGTAGTTATTATACTCTTTATTTAAATGAAGAAAATTAATTCAGCTCTTATATGATTAAATATGATATTAATGAGTTTTATACTAATTTCAGGATATAATAATTAAAGCTGCTTCAAATAATAGGTCAATAGTCACTATTCCATGATTATCCATAATTTTAATATATTAATAATTACATATAATAATAATAGTTTTCTTTTAGGGGGTGGACGTATCAAGCCAATAGACGGCTTTAATCTTCTGGTAACTCTTCAAGGCCACAAAGATGCGCATGCAGGTGAAGAATTAGTAGGAATAGAGGAAATAGAACTAGCACTTTCGAGCTATGAACCAGTTCTTTATATAAAAGAATCGCAATATCCAAATGTTGTTTTAGTGGAGTTGACTATGGATCCTGAAGAAGCAGTAACAATATTAAGTGAAGCTCCAACCACGGTAGTATCTAAGGTTGTTCCAATTGATGTAGTTGTTAAAACACGAATGGATTCTATTTGGGAGAGAGTATTGTTAATTGCAAGGGAAAAAATGAGCTCAGATGATACATTTGTTGTAAGATGTGATTTACGAGGTAGAGAATACATAGAATCGAAAGAAGAACTTATGGAAACAGTAACCAATGAATTGCTTAATAATTTAGATTTTACAGTGGAAGAAACAAATCCAGATTGGATTGTTCAAATAGAAGTAGTTGGCGAAGATACTGGAATCAGCGTTTTAAAGCCATATCAAATTATAAAAAAAGTTTAGAGAATTGTTATGTACGAGATTTTCTATTTTAGAGGCGGTGTATATAAATTTGACGAACTGGTCGAGTACATAGAAGACGTAGGGGGAATGGTACTCCGCAAAGATTGCTTTGAACTGATCCGCGGCGATTCTTATCTTTCTACAGAGGTACATGTACTTATTGTTGTACCAGAAGAAGAGGTTAAAAACACTAAATCATTAATTGAGGAAATTAAAGGAATATCTGATAAAGTTGAAGCTACTGATGAACAAAAAAAGACACTACTTGCATATCTTTCTATATATGATTCTCTAAATAGAAATGATACATGGGCTGAAGAAGAACGCATAAAGGATACTATTGCATGTCCTTGTTATGCATTATTATGCAATCAACTTGAAGACGAAGAATGTCAACTGGATTCTAAATTAGAACAGATACTCACTGAAATGTGTGCAAATGACGTCATTGAACACAATATATCTGATGACGGAAAATCTAAATATCGCCTTAAAAAGGTTGATTAAACCTGATTCTGTAAATTATTTATATCAATAAACACAATTAATCCTATAAAAGATTTAAGGGATACCATGAATGCTTCTACCATTATAATTACGGGAATTATCGTTATTTTCGTTGGAATTGTCCTTATACTTATAGGAACAGCTTTACAATCTACATCTCAAAATGAAGAAGTTCATACTGGCGGAGTAATTTTAATAGGTCCCATTCCAATCATATTTGGTAATGATAAAAGTTTAATTGTAGGGGCAATGATCTTTGCTGTTGTAATTATGATTTTATGGTATTTGCTGGTTTACAGAGGTTTACTCTAATTTATTTTTTTCAAATTTTTGAAGCCGAACTTAAAAATAACAATTTAACTAACTTATTTTAAATTAAATTATTGTTTGAAATTATTGTAATGTGATTGTTGCAGATCGCTTTTACATGTATCTACAAGTTATATATTGACATCCTTTTTAGTTTATGAAAATATTATATTTGATGATACATACGTCCCCAAATAAAAAGGTAGTTATTCATTAATAATTAAAATTTTAATTATCTCAAGACTAAAATATCATAAAATAAAAAATATTTGATAGTTGATCAAAATGAAATAGTTAAACAACTATAAACAAATATTTAAATCTTCTTATGCCAGTTCCATGCAGTTTCTATAATTTTAGAAAGTTCATCATATTTAGGGTTCCAGTTCAACGTTTCTTTTGCCTTAGTGGAACTTCCAACGAGAATTGGCGGATCTCCTGCTCTTCTTTCTGCTTCGACTGCTTTAATATTTTTACCTGTAATTTCTTCTGCTGTTTCTATAACTTCTTTTACAGAAAATCCATTTCCATTTCCAAGGTTAAAAAAGTCGCTTTCGCCGCCGTTTTGAAGGTACTCCAGAGCTAAAATATGTGCTTCTGCTAAGTCAGTGACGTGTATATAATCCCTGATACATGTACCATCTGGAGTATCGTAATCGGTTCCAAATATTTTAATATCTTCTCTTCTCCCCGCAGCAACGTCCAGGATAAGAGGTATTAAATGAGTTTCAGGATCATGTAATTCACCTACTTCACCTTCTGGATCAGCTCCTGCAGCATTGAAATACCGCAATGATGCATATTTTAAACCATATGCGTCACTATAATCTTTTAAGACAGTTTCTACCATTAATTTACCTTTTCCATATGGATTAATTGGATCTTGGGGATGATTTTCAGTTATTGGAATTTCAACAGGATTTCCGTAGGTCGCACAGGTTGAAGAGAACACGAAGTACTTTACATTTTCCTCAAGCATTACCTGAAGTAGATTTAAAGTATTTTTAACATTATTTTGATAGTATTTTTGTGGATCTTCTACAGATTCCCCAACATATGTAAATGCAGCAAAATGCATCACAGCTTCAATTGGGTATTTCTTGAAAACAGCACGTATATCATCTATATTACCTAAATCTCCCTTTTCAAAGGTCCCCCATTTTACAAAGTCTCTGTGACCATAGCTTAAATTATCGAATATTACAGTTTCAATTCCTTTTTTGTTGATTTCTTTGTTTAAATGAGATCCTATGTATCCTGCTCCACCTACAATTAATATCATTTATTTAACTCCTCTTTGCAGTTTTTTTATTATTTCTTTTTGATAAGAATCTATGTCTTCATTTAATTACTATTAATGAACTTATAATTTAATATTATACCAAAATTTGATTTTCAATGGGTATCACAATCTTATTTTTGATTTTTATCCCTAAATATTTAATTTAAATATCATAGTACTAATTTATAATTTAATATGATTTTTATCACATAAATCCAGATTTTTTAGGACTTAATTGAAAATTCTTATCATAGTTTATCTGAGTATATATCCGAAGGATATAGATTATTTTTTGAAATTACGTTTTATATGAAAATGGTATATGAACAGACCATATCGGTCATGCGATAAGCTGATTTGAAGGTAAGTACACAGTTTATAAAAACATTCTTCCTTGTTACTTTTTACAAATGGAGTTTTAAATGAGCTGTTTTACTTAGAATACCAATCGAAAAATTCCACACTCGGAGAGTTATTATAAAAACTTTTAATAAAGCTTTAAATCTAAAAAAGAGATATTAGAATGTCGTTTTTTTGAATTAAAACCAAAAGGTTTATATATGATCCTGACTTATTAATAGCTTTGTACTAAAAGACGTCCTAAATGACTAATTTAAC
>JAEYQZ010000088.1 GCA_023409695.1 Methanobacteriota archaeon
GTAGTTGGAGGAGCATGTGGATGTATACTGGCCTACATATGGGCACATACCTACGTAAATAGGCTTAAAAGGAACTACTACGGGGAAAAGTCTACAGATAAAAAATTTAAACTTGAATCCAAAACAATACCCCGTGTTCCTCAAAAGGATTATTAATCCTTTCTTTTTTAATTTTCTGTAAATCCTTTATTTTAATAAGTACATAAATATAATTTTTTTACAGATAAACAACATTTAAAGTATATTAAATGAGTTATTTGTTAATTAAAATAATTTAAAACAAAATGGACATTTTCAGTTAACACCCATTTTTACTAAATTTTTATATCTTCTTTTAAGTTATAGATTAATTTTAAGACAATTATATACTCCTAAAAATTGATAATTCATTTTTTATACCATAATAATGTATTAATATTATTTAATAACATATTAATTAGTGAACAGGGTAATTTTCATCTAAGCCGTATTTCCAGGCAGTATAAAGTGATATTATGAGAAGAAAAAATGAATTACACCTACTCATTATATTTTTAATATCATTATCTTTAGTTTTTGGAACTATAACAAGTAATTCCGGAGAATTATCAAATATAGGCCCATATACCTGGAATAGTAGTTATAATAACAGTACAGGACAGGGAAATTTAACTCTAGAACTAAATAATTCAACTAATCAAACAATAACCCCACTTAACCAGACTATACTAAATGATACAGCAGCGAAAAATCAAAGTATCGATGATATACTCTTTAGTGATATGAACTCCTCGCTGTTTAAAATAGACATAAACCCTCAAAATATCATAAATACTTCAGATGCTGCAGCGGGAGATTCAGGTATAAATGGGATACTAAACCAGACTGGAGAATTACCTCCCATTAAAGTGAAGTCATCACTTGCAAAATGCCTTAAACCAACAGCCAATGCCCAATCAAATGATCCCCATATCAAGGAACTTGCATCAAATATAACAAAAGGTGCAGCCACTAAATATGAAAAAGCAGTACGGATATACGACTGGGTAAGAGATAACCTTGATTATTCATTTTATTATAATACAAAGTATGGGGCTATAAAAACCCTTAAAAAGAAGGAAGGAAATTGTGTTGACCTTTCTCACCTCATAGTAGCACTTTCAAGAGCTGCAGGAATTCCTGCACGCTACGTCCATGTTACTGCTAAATTTGCAAGTGGCCATGTATGCGGACATGTTTTTGTCCAGGTGTACATCAATGGCAAATGGTATAATCTAGATGCAAGCAACAACATAAACGAATTTAATATTATCAATAACTGGTATAAAGCCACAGCAACAATAAAAGGTGTTTATATTACGTTGCCTTTTTAAAAAATCACCGTATAACCATTACTTAGATCTTATAATTTCAATCTAGAAATATGTCCCATTTTCATTGTACGGTTTTAAAGCCCTCAAATATTCTTTAAATATTTTATCTCGAAGGTGATATTTTCCCCTCTCTTTTTTTATTATAAGATTTTTATCCAGCATTGTTTTTAACCAGAATGAAGGCTCAGATTTTAAATTTAAGCCTTTTTTAATTTCTTTGTAGGATAAAACTTCTTTATCACTTTCTGCCATTAATCCAAGAATCTTTCTCTCTTCAGAAGTTGCCTTTTCGTACATTCCCCTGAATTCTCTTTGAGCCAACAAATTCAATGACCTTTTAAAAGAGACTTTGAACTCGTTAGTTTTAACTCTGCCATTTACAGCACCTGCAAAACAGTTGTATGCTATAACCTGCATGTAATATGGAATTCCTTCAGACAATTCATATATTAAATCTATAACGCATTCATCGAATTTTATACCTTCATTTTCTGCAGGTATAACAATAGCTTCCTTTAATTCTTCTTTAGACAAATGTTTGAGCTCATACGGCTCGAATATCCTTACAGCAGAATCCAGGTGATCCTGTATCTGTGAAAATATATCATGGGCCCCTGTTGCAACGAACATTATGTTCATACCTTTAAGGTTGAGTTCCACCAGTGCATTCTGCAATATGCTTAAAACTTTGCTTGGACCATTGTCTGAAATTATTCTCTGGAGATCATCGAATAAGAGGATTAATACTGGATTTTCTCCTTTTAATTCTCCATAAATTGTTTTCAGTATTTTTTCAAGTGCCACAGAAGGACTTGTAGCGGGTATTTTCCTTGAAACTGTAAATCCCCCTGCAAGGGGAATATTAACTCCAATTGAAGTGATACTGTCCCAAAAGCGTCCCTCGCTGATTTTAAGCGCATCAGCACACTTATCAATAATCAAAGTGTAAATATCATTAAAATCCCCTTCAACAAGAGGAACACGCACCGTATATACTCCCTCCACGTTATTTAACTGTTCTTCAAACTTGATTAATAAACAGGTTTTTCCAATACCTTTAGGACCGTAAATAAGAATATGCCCTGCAGCTCCAGCCCTCGTAGATTCATAAATTTCCCTTAATTCATTAAGTTCATCCTTTCTGCCTGTGAAATAAGAAGGGAAAATACCTGTTCTCTTTCTAAATGGATTCATACCGTTCACCCTATCTTCCAAATGTAAAAATTCATAGAAATAACCTATGATCCCTATGTTTTCTATGTTTGCAAAAACTGCGTTTTTGCAACCGTAAAAAATTGGAAATTTTTTACATGTTTGTGAAAAACATAGGTTTTCACAACCGTAAAAATTCGTAGAATTTTTGAGAGCTTTGCAACTGTGAAAACCAAAGGTCTCCCAAAATCTTCAATTTCCAAACTAATTTACTAAATTTTCATGTCCCAATACCTCAAATCATTGAATTATTCTACATATCTCCGGGCTAGAAAAAATAAAGCCATATGTAACTATTTTATAATATTAGAATCACTACAATAATTTCTAACTGGCATCGCCCAGTGTTTTTTCTACATTAAACAACCCTCAAATTAACCCTTTGGAAATAAAACATATAGTTAGCCATATTTTCAGTTTCAAAAGGTCAGTAGCATAATATATCCTTATATTTAAAGGGTTAAATGATTTAAGCAAGAGCATGTGAAAAGTAATAATAATTTATTGTCTAATAAATCAAAATAAAATTAAAAAAAATAAGTTTTGGATTAATTTATGGTTGAAACAATGCTTTTTACGGCCTTATCTATTTGCTGTCGAAACCTTGACTGTTTACTTGAATCCCATCCAGTATAAGCCCATGCTAACGCATAATAATATTTATCATTTTTAGAGAAGAAATAATAATCCTGAATATCGCCAGAATTACCATCAGTGGTCCAGAATGTCTCAACCTTTATTCCATCCATTGTCCTGTTGTGTGTTTTCACTATATAGGTGCTATTATCAATATGCATAACCTGTTCATGCTTAGCATCAAATTTCTGCTTGCTCATCTCCATTACCCGAATACGTGGGTCACCATCCATCCAGATCACGGTACCCTCTCCAGGCATCCAGTGCAGTTCCCACCCCTCAGGTACTGAAAAGTTAATATTGTTTCCCGATTGTTTTTCCTGCTGTGTGTTACTGGTACAGCCAAATGTAAATGTCACTAACAAAAGAATTCCTAAAATCAGAGCCCATTTTTTCATTTAACTCAAATTATATTATATTAATACACAAATATATTATTTATGATAATAAAAAATTCGATTTATGCAGCAGCCATCTTTCCACATAATTACTCAAAAACACGGTTAAAAAAAGCATTAAATTTTTTAAAATACACAAAGTGAGATTAAATTCCAACTAATACGGTTTAAAAATCATAAAATAAAAAAAATAGTGTTTAAAAAATATTATTTAAACTTTAAAACTTTTAAGGCCCCAAAAAATCTCTATTAATGAATATTCCCCAGTAAAGATTTCAATATATAATCTTAATTTTTCTTTTTATCCAGAGGATTACCATTTTTAAGCAGACCCAGTGTAATTTCTTCAAACTCATCCAATAAACCAGGAGCTTCCTCTTTAAAACGATTAGAACGTGGAAGAGAAGATAATTCAGCCCCACTTGAGGCATAAGTACTGTTAAACTCCCTATCCATAGTATCCAAATCTACTAATTTAGAATAAATAGATTTAAGAGATTCTAAACAATTATTAAATGTGGAAACAGCCACAATTTCCTTATCTTTAAAGGTTATTGTAAGCAATGAAGCATGTTTTCTCCACATGAAGTCATCCAGACATGGCATTGGCATTTTAATCAATCTTTTTGCAATGTCAATCTTTGAATCATTAATATTTTCTTCATTTTCATCAGATTTATTTAATTTATACCAGAATTCCTTAAGTGATTCCAGATTTCTTTCATTTTCAAGTAATAATAGCGTACGAGTAGAATTAATTTTTCTTTTTCTAGCTTTTTTAGCCTTACGCCAGTCGCTTAACTCTCTGGAACC
>JAEYQZ010000093.1 GCA_023409695.1 Methanobacteriota archaeon
AAGTCTGGCCGCTTCCAATAGTAAGTTCAATATCAAATGGTCCTTTAAATTCATGGGGTTCTATTTTAAATCTGGTTTTCATAATGCATCGTTATTATTTAAGATCATTAAATTACAATAATTTTTCTAACACCTGTACTTGATTCTCTTTGGAAGATTCTATTTTTAAGATATTGAAAAATTCTTGATTTTATCTACAATGGGTTTAAATATTACAATACAGCAACTGTATAGCATAAGGGATAAGGTGTTTGTATGTATTGTCCAAAATGCGGAAAAGAGATTACGGAAGATGATAATTTTTGTATTTCTTGTGGTGAAGAACTGAGATCATATAAAAATAGGGAGAATTTATACAATACTAATGTAAAATCAAACCATAATTACGGAAACAAGGTTAATAAAGGGGATATGAGTTATAGCTACTCCGGAATACCTACTGAAAATAGTGAAATCCAACTGGCAAGCCTGGGAAGTAGAATTGTCGCTTATATAATTGATACAGTGATTATATTCGTATTGGCTATACTTGTTTTGAGCGTAATGGCTTCAATTCAAACCACTACAGATGATTTGTATTACTTACTTTCATATTTGGTGTATGCACTTATCTTTTTTGGATATTTCATCTTATTAGAAGGGCCTTTAGGCAAAGGAAGAACTGTTGGAAAAAGAGTGCTTAAATTAAGAGTTGTAAAAAAAGATCAGAGCATGATGGGTTATGGTGCAAGTTTTGGAAGAAATATTTTAAGATTGATAGATGGGCTTTTCTTTTACATTATAGGAATGATTCTTATATCTGACAGTAATTTAAATCAGAGATTAGGGGATAGAGCAGCAGATACTATTGTAATAAAAGAAAATGATTATGAGAATAAATCTAGACCACCAACTAGTTTAGGATATAGCTGATGTCCTAATTTATTTTTGCTATTAAGTAGTAATGCAACAGTATCTATAGATTTAGAAAATTGCCCCTAAAAAATCAATTGCAAGCCTAGAAGCTACCTGTGATGTCATATTCCCTGCATCATAAAGAGGATTAACTTCTACAACATCAAAACCGATAATATTACCTTTTTTGGGCAAGTCTTGTAATATTTCTCTCATTTGCAGGTAACTTAAACCTCCTGGTTCTGGAGTACCTGTTCCAGGCACTGTGGAGATATCAAGAGCATCAATATCAAGAGTTACATAGATATTTTTTGATTCAGGTATTTCTTCGATTGTCCATTGGATTCCATTTCTAAAAATATCTGATGCAGTTATAATTTTTGAATCGTATTTTGTAGCCTCATCATAATTTGCTTTTCTATCGGTAAATCCACGAATTCCAATTTGTGTAATATTATTAACTGTTTCAAGACCCGAGGCGCGTTTAATTGGGCTTGCATGGGAAAATTTTACATTGGCCACATTGTCTGTAAAATCTAGGTGAGTATCAAAATGAACTATATCAAAATCGACATCGAATGCTTCAAGAATTGGAAAAGTAATTGAATGGTCGCCACCAAAACCTACAGGAAAAACATCGCTCTCTATAATTTTTTTGAAGGTATCATGGATCATCTTCATATTGGTAGCTGTGGATGTAGGTAAGATAGGCACATCTCCGTAATCTATGAGAGTTACACCATGAAGGATATGTTTTTTTTGCTCTAGATCATAGGCACCTTCATCAGAATGCATGTAAATTCCATAATTTTGGGATGCAATACGGACTGCACGAGGTCCAAATCGTGTTCCAGATCGATTTGTAGTGCCTTGGTCAAATGGAATTCCGATTAGAGCTACATCCACATTTTTTAAATCAGTTGTATGCTGGAGTTTGTAGAATGTTGGAATTCCGGAATATGGAAACTTGTTTTCAATATCTTTGGGATCCATCTTATTTCTCCAGCAATCTTAACCACAGATGTATATTAAAATTAGTAAAATACGGATTTTTAAATTAGTAAGGTAATTAAGGGGAATCAGGAATGAGATGTAAAATTAGATTTTATTTAATGTGTTCTATAAAATGAATTCCATTTTCGTTGATTGCATATTTTTTATTCCTTTTAACCTCAACATCTATTAAACCCATATTCTCTAATTCTTGAAGGTACTGGTAAACCGTTGATTCGGAATATTTTTTTCTTTTACCTTTAGATTTAGAATATGAACGACTCAAGAGAGTTAGAAGATGATTAAATGTAATTCCATTATTTTTACTTAAAACTTCAAGTATTCTTATCTTTGTACTACCAAAACGATGAGCAGGATTTACAGGAAGGAAAACAGGCCTACCTTCGTCTAAAACATATAACGGTGTAGATGCCTGGAATTGTGTTAAATAATAAGCTACATAGAGATCAAGTTTATCCTCGCTAGCTATGAAATAGGGGTCTTCAACTTCTTCAAAAACATTTTTAATTTCGCCTACAACTTCATGGAAGTCGCCTTGCAAATTAATAACTTTATAACCATCTTTTTCTCTTTCAGCGTCTTTCGACAACATTATAACTTCATCGGCATGAAAATCATCCTTTTTGAGGATATTTTGGATAATTTCGGGCCTTTTGATTGTTGTTATAAGACTTGGCATTTAAAACCTCCGTATTTTTATTATATTATGATATTATGTTTTTTCATTAATATTAAATTTATAGTTTTTATTACTCATTGTGAGTTTAGTCACCATAATAATGAACTCATATAAAAAAGTTTTTAGGAATGTAAATGAAACAAAAAATTTTAGTAGAATTGGGATGTTTAAAAATAGAAATTTATTTCTGATATTTTTTAGATTAAAATGGTAATCCATGATTTTTAAAGAGAATAATTTTTTTAAAGAGATTGTATACACCCCAAACTATGTAATGCGGCTTAAAATCACTTTTAAGTGAAAGTAGGCCAAAAGCTTAAATATGAGCTAGTTTAAAAGCTCCATAAAACGGGCACCGTTATTGTTCAGAGAGTACCATCCTTCTTTTGTTAGTATTATAACTTTGCTTGTTGCGTTCTCATTTTTTTCAAGGATAAAATCGATATTTTCCAAATATTTTATTATTGTTACAATGCCAGTCACATACAACACACCATAATATAATATGTATATATTTATTATTACTAACTATATATTTTTTATTATTATTGGTGAGATCAGTTATGATAAAAATGAGTTTATTTAAAAAGTATTGTTAACCATAAAATAGGTTAAAAATATACAAAAATTAGAAATTCAGGAGTAATTTGGCTTTATATCCTTAAAATTCAAATAATAATCTAAATTTCATTCATTAAACTAGAAATATAACTGAAACCAAAGAAAAATTTAAATTTTTAAAAAAAGATAAGTTTTACCTATCATGCTGGTGCTGTTTTTTGATTTTTCTAACTTTAATCTCTAAAAAGTCGCCTACATCCACACCTGCAACCTCTAAAAGGACTTCTGGCACGATTACATCCTTTTCTGTCCTTTTAACTATTGATGTGTAGCCTTTCATATGGTGTCTGTGGTATCTTCCATGATGTCCTGGGTGATGATTACAATCACAGTCTTTATCCTCACACATATAAATCACCTTCATTTTCAATTTAAATAACAGATGTAATTATGTTGTTTAAAAAATAAATTTTTTTTGTTAAATTTGTTAGAGGGATTAATAGCTGCTGTGTTAAGTATAACCTAATGAAAGACTATTTTAACATATTTGCCAAATTAAGTGCCCAGGCTCGTATTTCATCCCAATTTCGATAATCGAGGCGTTTGCTGGTATCTATTCCCTGTTTATCTAATCCTTTTTTGACAATGAACTTGGTGGCTAATTTGTACATTAAGCCGTGGCTGGCATTTGGGTCATATACGCTTCCAAAAAGTCCTGTGGCTGCAGGTTTATTAGATAAATATTTTAAAGCCACTTCATCCAGGTACTTTTCCTGTCCTTCTGCCATTGTTTCTTCCATGTTGGCTGCACCGCATGTGACAAAAAGCGCCACTTTTTTATCTGAAAGGGCAGATTTATTATTCTCCAGGAATTTAAGCGATCCTTTGGTCCATTTACCTATTTTGATTCCACTTCCCACAATTACCATATCATAAGAGGAAATATCGTAGTTTTTAATGCCTCTAGAATCTACTAAATCAACTTCAATACCTTCATTTTTTATAACTTTTCCTATTTCTTCCGCAATTTCGGCAGCTGTGCCGTATCTTGTCCCATAAACGAGTAATGCTTTCATTTTAATTACCTTTGTAATATTATATTATTCTTTATTTCTTATAGATCGGTAGCCATTTCCCTGCTTTTATCATATTCCATGTACCCATTTTTGTATAATGGCATTTTTATCTTGCTGTAGAATATAACTGAGATTAAAATTCCTGTAATGGTTATTATTGCAAAGATAACAACCTGTCCGATTGCGGGACTTACTCCATTTTGTGCCATGAAGAATATCATGGAAAGCAGGGCAGTTCCCATAAGTGATGCTTTTATTAGGAGTATAGATACCAGAGCATATCCCCATTCTTTACCTTTTATGATTAATATGCCTGCAATGAGCATGGCAGGGAAAACTACTCCGATATCTAGGGCTTGAATAACCAGTGTAGTGTAACTTTCCAGTGCGGTTGGAGCAATACCTGTTAATAATGAATCGACTATCATTTTTACCCACATTAGAGCTACCATTGCTCCTGAAAATATTAGGAATGCACCTGCTATTTTGCTGGTCTTTCCAGGAGATATACTTTCCTTGATGGTTTTGACATTCAATGACAGGAGCCCATATACAAAAGTGTACAGGGATATAGAAAACAAAGCCACGTATACCAGGAATAACTGATTATATGAAGCCAGGAATGACATTGATACGTATGTGTAAAGGAAATAAAATATAGTTCCCATCCAGATTAAATTACCTCTAAGTGAATTTCTTCGGATTAGATAAAGAGAGCCCAGAAGTACTGGGATGCCTATTATCAGTGTAATTAAATCTTGACCCATAGCTTGGGCGGCCATAGAAATTGTATCATGTTTATACAGTCCTTTCCAGAATAAACCGGATAAAGTCGCTATACCTGCAAGAATAGCGATGAAAATTGAATTTATATATACTACTTTTTTGTCCATTTTTTCCCTCCAAAGGTAATATATTACTTGTATAGGTAATATATTACCAAAGTATATAAAGCTTGTGGTTGAGATTTTAAACAATGCACATAAAAGATTTTAAAATAGATATAAACTGAAAATAAGCTTTATGTTATCTTAGATTTATTACAACTATATGCTGAAAAATTTAAATATGTTTTCATGATTTTATTTTGTTAATTAAGCTAAAATTAAAAAAGATAATGCTTTTTTAAAAGCATAATAGTATTCATAATTTAATATTATATTTTGCAGGTTGTTAGTTGTAGAACTCAGTATTTTAACTTTCTTGATGCATTGATCCTGTTAGATAACCACCTAAAGCAATTACGCCGAGAATAACAGGGTAAACAATAAGCCTTTCAGTTCCACCAATACCGAATGTCATAAAAGGGCTTGCATCCTGCAGGATAATTACAAGCAAGATATCTAGAAATGCAATTGCACCAAGCACTATCATAACATATTTAAGCAGTGAATCCTTTAAAATCGTGAAAGAGGTCAGTAAGGCTAAACTTCCAAAGATAAAGGATGCCATTGCAAAAATAACGTGCACATTTCCAGTGTATCCGGGAAATATGCCTACTCCCATGGCTCCAATTCCAAGAATGCCCAAAAATGCTGGGAAAATTTTACCTTGATATCGTTTGTAGATAAGGTAAGAAGCTATAACAATTAGTAAGCCTGCTATAAACACGGTTACATTGAAAATAGTTGCTGAAGGTTCATGTATGGGCAAATCAGCCAGGGAACTGAGATCATATTTTGCTGTATTATAGCCAGGATACAAAGTTTCAGCAATACTTACAAGTAACATAAACTGAATACCACTAATAACCATTAATAAACCGGCTGTTTTTTGATAAAGGATAGATTTCGTTTCATTTTTAGACATAATTTTCATGCCTCCACTAGATT
The DNA here is from genome assembly GCA_023409695.1 of Methanobacteriota archaeon. GTDB lineage: Archaea > Methanobacteriota > Methanobacteria > Methanobacteriales > Methanobacteriaceae > Methanobacterium_D. The sequence goes on from JAEYQZ010000093.1 coordinate 6,057, forward strand.
ACGCGACACATTTTAGCTATGAATCCAATGAGCATATTTAGATCCATATTTGTTAAATATTGAAATTAATTTAACCCTGTCCTAGCAAGCCATTTACAAATTCATTAGCCTTTTGATTAATGGTATTTGTGTCTACAAACTTCATTACGTCATCTACCTGGTATATATTGGTATTATTCAAAGCTATTTCTTTTTTAATGAATGATGTGCTATTACTGTTTGCAACCACGGATCCTGTGGTAAATATACCGATTTTTGATTCTTTAGGTGGAGTTATATCTGATAAATATGATTGTAATGAACTTGCAGGTTGTCCAGCATAAACTGGCCCTCCAATAACAATAACGTTATATCCGGTTGTATTCAGGACATTTGAACTTTTAATACCTGACAAAGTAACTGTATATCCTTTTGCCTGTAGATCACCCGCAATTACTGAAGCCACAGTTTTTGCTGTTCCTGTAATTCCTGGGTCATAGACTACTAATGCTTTTCCAGCTGAGGTTCCGTTGGGATTTAAAGTTTGTGAACCTGTTGCTGTATAGCTCATAACATCCTCAATTACAAGGCCCATGGATGCAAAGGCTATCAGAACAATTAAAACTATTGCGAGCCCAACATATTTTGCTATTCTTTTCTTTTCCATTTTGACTCCCCATTTTTTCTAAGATAATATGAAATGTATTAGTATTCTATTTATATTGTGCTGGTTCGTTCTTTAAAAAAATAGTTTGCATAAAAACTAATTAAGTAGATATTTCATAAAATTAGTACTTTTTAATGATTTAAATATCTTTTAACTTTAATTAGAGATTAAAACAGCAAATATCCTAAACTTGGAGAAAAATAAATTAAGCATTTTGGATAAATTAAAAGAAGATCACCTTAGAATTTCCATGAATCTGGAGCCTTTATCGTTGAGTGAGTATTTGTTGCCCTCGCTGTTAATTAAATCAGCACTTTCAAGCTCGTGTAAATACTGATTGATGGTTAATTTTGAATATTTATCTTTCCTGCCCCTGACTCCTGACTCTCTGGTTAAATGGCTTACGACCTCCTCAGGGTTAGACTGATCATGATCATGTAAGTATTCCATTATTTGCTTTTTAACGTGAGTAAATGCGTGTGAAGTGCTTACTGGTAATGATATGAGTTTATTATCATCTAAAACGTAGAATGGGATCGTCTTTTGAAGCTGAGCTAGATAATAAGTCACATAAATGTCAAGTTCATTTTCACCTGCAATAAAGCATGGCTCTGGGGCAAGGTCAAAAACACATTTAATGTCCTGCAGTATTTCGAAAAAATCGCCTTCTAAAAATTTGATAGTATATCCCTCTCTTTCAATATTTAAAAGCCCGTGAATGTCGCCTTTGGTTAAAATTATTACATTTTCGGCTTCAATTTCTTTCTTTTTAAGAATAAAGTGAATATCTTCAGGATCTTTAATTGTTGTTATAATATCTGGCATGGAAAACACCTCGCATCTAATACTATGTTAACTTTAGTGTAATAAAATTATAGTTTTTATTACTACTTTAAACAGAATAAATGAAGCTGCAGGCGTGATGCAAATTAAAAGAGAATATAACAGTTTAAAAGGTATTAAATACATGTTTTAATAGTTTAATTAAGTTAACAGGCTAGAAACTGCTTAAATTTAAATCCAATTAAATAAACATAAATCCTCTGATAAGGAAGAAAAAGCCAAGAATTAGGTATACTATGGTTGTAAAATAGTCTCCATAATTAACTATCCAGTTACGGGCAGGATTTAATATGTTTCTTGCTCTACTTCCAAATATTAAATAAATAATGAATGGTATTTCGACCACTAAAAGTGTAATAATGCCTAATATGATGGCTGTTTCTGCAGCTAGTGTAAATCCTGGATTTGAAAGCCCAATAAGGGTGCCTGCCTGAAGCACAAGAATATCTGTAACAAAACTGGCCAGGAAAGCGATAAATCCAAAGTAGAAAAATTTTATGAAGGTTGAAGAATTCCTATCTTCTCGAAGCGAACTTACAAATCCGATAAGGCCCCCTTCTCGAGATTCTTCACGGACAAAAATACTTTTCAATGCTATAATAACCAGAATACTGCCTAAAACAACTTCTGTTATGGCACCGATGTGGATTGTACCCAGAGCTACAGCAGAAAGGCCACTGCCAATATACATGCCTGAAAATGCCACAATAAGGAAAAATATAATTGAACCAAATAGATAGGAGAAAGAAGCTAAACGAGGGCTTCTTGTGGGAGAAACGGTAGTTAATATTGTGGCTAAGATAACAGGGCTTACTGCTGCACCCAGGGCATAGGGTAGAATGCTGGCAATTAAGGAGTTCAGTTCAGGCATTGTGTTTATTATGTTCTTGGATAGTAATAAATTTGTAGGTTTTAATAATATTAAATTAAAATGTAAATACATTTTAAATCCATAAATAGTGATTTAGACTCTAAATATGGATTTAAATTTTATATTTGGGAATATTTGAGATTTAATACATAAAAAAATAGTTTAAGAGGTAATGATATGATTTCAAAGTAAATTAGCGACAAATATAAAATACAGTACAAATATTGCGGATACGATCCATATTATGGGATGTATTTCTCTCCATTTTCCAGTTACAGCCTTAATAATACAATAAGATATAAAACCAAATCCTATGCCTTTTGATATGCTGAATGTAAATGTCATGGCAGTAATTGTAAGAAATGCAGGCAGAGCTTCTTCAAAATCATCCCATTCAATTTTATTTATCATCGAAATCATGAAAAACCCTACGATGATTAGTGCAGGGGCTGTCGCTGCTGATGGTATGAAATATGCCAGTGGAACAAACAGCATTCCAATTAAAAACATTCCAGCAACCACAACTGATGATAGTCCAGTTCTACCGCCTTCACTTACACCTGCCGAGCTTTCAACGTAAGCAGTATTTGAACTGGTCCCCATAAAACCTCCGATCATGGCCCCAAGTGCATCAACAGCGAGTACCTGTTTCAATCTTAATAATTTGCCATTTTTATCTACAAGGCCTGCTTGAGTCCCTATGGCCATTACAGTACCTAAACTATCAAAAAAGTCTACCATCATTAATGCGAATATAATCGGGACAAAAGTGAGGGATAAAGCGCCCATGATATCAAGGCCTCCAATAGTAGACAGGGTTTGAGAACTAGGCAGTTCAATAATGTTCCCGCTCCATCCGGAAGGTAAATTACTGGCACCTGCAGGAAGGGTGCCAATTGAAGAAGGTAAATTAGAGTTTCCAAAAACATTAAAAGCGATATGTGAAGCGTCTGCTACTGCGCATGCTGCAATAGCAAAAATTGAAGTTAAAAAAATACCAAAGAAAATGCTGCCCTTTATTTTAAGGGCCATTAAAACTGTAATAATCACAATACCAACAACAGATACTATTAAAACAGGATTGGATACACTTCCAAATCCTATAAAATTGGAAGAGTTAGAAACCATTATGTTGGCGAGTTTAAATCCTATAAAAGATATAAACATCCCGATACCTACGCCAATGGCTATTTTTAATGAATTTGGAATGGCGTTCATTACCATTTCACGCAGGTTTGTGAGCACAAGTAGAAATACTAGAAGACCTTCAATGAAAACAAGCCCCATAGCAATCTGCCATGGTTGATTCATGCCCAAAATAATCCCAAAAGCAACAACGCTATTCAAACCAAGGCTTGCAGCCATTCCAAATGGTTTCTTTGCCACAACTCCCATTAAAAAAGTTGATACAGCAGCTGCAAGACATGTTGCCACAAAAACAGCTTTATAATCCATACCTGCTTGGGAGAGGATAATGGGGTTAACTACAATGATGTATGCCATTGTCATGAAAGTGGTCAAACCAGCGAAAACTTCTGTTCTTATTGAAGAGTCACGTTCTGAAATATAAAAAAAATTATATAAAGACGATTTAAATGAGAATGATTCCTTTTCGCTGTCTTTTCTCTGCCTGTACAAGATTATCACCGATAATTATAAAAATGCAGTGCAATGGTTTCAATTGAACATTTTGCAGTTATTTTAAAATTGTTCTAGTTTTTGATTAGTTTTTTTGAAGATAGATATAAATTTGTCGGGTGATAGTTTAGAGAAAAGAAATTTAGCGTGTTAGTGTTCTACTTTTTCGTGGTTTATAAAATTACATTTAAAAAAGGATAGTTAACATAAAAGTTTAGTCTAAAATGCAAAAGTGGGTGTAATTAGTGTAATTAAAAATAGAATTAGTTGCTGGCTTTCCAACTTGTTAATTATATTGGACACAGTGGATTCGCAATGTTTAGATAGATGTTTAAAAAAAGTTTTTGAAGATTTAATCCGTTGTAATTAAACTGATATTGGAAATTGAGTAAATTAAGTAGTTAAACACAAAATTAGGTACTGTAACATTTTAATATAAATAGAATTAATTGTTGGTATGTTCCAACTTGTTATTTATATGGGACACAGTGGATATGGGCAATAAATAAACATTTTTGGAATAAAGTTTTGGGCTATAAATTCTTATAGTCTAATTAATTTTAAAAATTTCAGGAATAATTAGTTCAAATGTAAAAATAGATATTTTAAAATATTATTTAGAGATATAAAATTAGTTTTGCTTTCTCTCTAACTTGTTATTTATATGGGACACAGCGGAGTTAAATATATTCAGATAATATCAACGTTAAAACAAATATTTTAGGTTATATTTTATAATCTAATTTGAAAAATCAGGTAAATATTCTTCTCAAATGTAAAATTAGACATTATAAAATTTTAATTAAAACTAGAATTAATTGTTGGTATGTTCCAACTTATTATTTATATGGGACACAGTGAAATTTTTTTAAATATATAAATTTTAATGATAAGTCTTTTCAAAACAAGAATTTGAAGTTATAAAATGTTATAATTCGGCTAATTTTTAAAACAAGATAAAAAATTAGTTTAAATATAAATTAGATTTATTAAAACGATAATATAAAAGAAGTAACTAACTGTTGGCTTCTCTCCAACTTGTTAGTTATATGGGACACAGTGAGACTATTCTCCTTCCATAATGTATCCTGCATTAAACTTTAATTTAAAGGTTTTTTCATAATATTGCTCTACTCTAGGCGATATGGTACTAATTGACCTGTCAGTAAGTTTTCCTGAGCAGTAGTCATCTAGATTAGAGCGTAAATCCGGATTAAGTGATGCATTATTTTTAGTAAATGCAGTGTAAAGGCATATGGAAGACAAAATTACCTCTATTTTACAGTTACCGCAGAGGTTTTTCATGGCCCTTTCCTGGTTCATAATGTATATAACCATTTCTTTGGTATCTATAATTGAGTAGGGATCCATTTTAATTAAACTGCCGATAATATCGATATATGAATGATATTTCTCTATTCTCTGCTTTCTTTTCTTTTGGGCTTCATAGGTTCTATCGTATTTTCCATATGATTTTTTTGAAAGCTGTTTAATGTGGTTCCAGGTTTTATATTCATCTTTAGACGGGTTAATAAAAGATGGGTCTTTATATTTGTTGTCCTGGTTTAAATCAATGGAATCTCTAAAAGAAACGTAACTTTGAGTTTTAGCTAACTCTGATACATGTTTAGTGTATCCGCATGCAATACATTTATAGGAATCACTGTATGGATTAAAACATGTTTTTATGCCACATTTTGGGCATTTGGGGGCATTCCCCATTGTAGAATACTGTTCGAAAGAGTCTAACTCGAGTGTTTTGATCATGCTGTCAACGCTCCTTAATACCTTGCTTTTTTCAGTTAGGGTATAAGTAACGGGAATTATCTTTTTTCCATAATTTAGAAGAGCGGATTATAATCGTTTAAATCAGCTTTTCTAAAGTCAAATTATACATTTTCAATTTAAAAAACTTTTGCACTTCCTATAAATGTAAATATATATTAACTAGCGATACTTTCAAAAATGAAAAGACGGTATAAATACAATTAAAATAAGGTATCTGCTAAAATTAATTTTGTATGAATAAAATAATCTTAAAATTTTACCTTTTATAACTTTTACTTACAAATACATTTCCCTTGAGCAAAAATCTCCATAATTTGTCCCTGTATTCATCAGCATAATCAATATTAACTCTGGGTGCAGCTACAATCTCTTCGTTACTCCTTAAACCAGTTTGATTTGTAATAAAAATTTCATCTCCACATAAATCAATTCCATTAAGAGATGTATTGATATTCATGGCCTGGCAGAGTTTTGAAGGGCCATTAGTCAAATTTTTAAGCTTACTTCTTTTAGCATCTGAAATATCAATTTTCCTACGTTTTGCCATTAATTCCAGACCTTCCACGGGTTCCAATGCTCTGATAAGTACTGCTTGAGGCATTCCTTCTTTCTGAGTTACCACGTTAATGCAGTAATTATAACCGTGCAGCTGGTAAATATAGGCAAATCCGCCTGTTTTATACAGAGGGTCCATTCTCGGTGTATGTCGACCTCCGTAAGAATGTGCACCTTTATCTTCAGGACCCATATAAGCTTCTGTTTCTACAATTCTACCTTTAGTTATGCTTTCAGGAGTTATATGTACTAAAACACAGCCTAAGAGTTCTCTAGCCACAATTAACGTGTTTCTTTCATAAAATGATCTCTCAAGCTTCATTTACATCAGTTATTTATATTATCATTTAAAAGAGAATAATGTAACGGATAGTATTAATGGAAATGCAGTTTAATATTTAAAATGGAGAATTTTTATGAATATAACTGAAATGTTTTCTGATTCGTATATCTCGTATCCTTTTTCTAATTCCAAGAGAATACTGGGATTGGGTCTTTTATTTTGTTTCGGCATATTTCTAATTGTACCTGCTGTATTTGCAGGCGGATATCTTATGAGAATTATTGAAAACACGATAGAAGGTAATTATGAGCTGCCTCCATTTGAAAACTGGAAAGGTATGTTTATTGATGGCTTGAAAGTCGCTACAGTGGTGATATTTTTCATGCTACCTGGATTGATTTCTGAATTTGCATTGTTTGTATTAGTACAACTTGGATATGCGACTTTGAATCCATGGCTCATGATAGGACTTTTTATACTTACATCGCTGTTTTATATTTCAGCTTATATCTTAAGTATAACAGCAATACCTCGTATGGCTTATAAAAATCAATTAAAAGCAGCTTTTGATTTTAAAATGGTGCTCAATGACATAAAATGTATTGGTTTGAAAAAATATGCCCTTTCATTAACAGGGCTTTCAATAATGGCTGCTTATTTAATATTGTTTGCTGGATTTCTTCACGCGATATTTTACAGTGTAGGGGCAATGATTTCTCTTAATGTGTATATTACTGATTTTACTGCTAATTTAATGATTTACCCACTGATTATCGCATCTCAGGGGAGATTTATGGGATTAGTCTATTTAGAAAGGTTCCAATCATCTGATTAAGTTTTTTAGGTTATTTTATATGTACTTGAGAACAGTCATGAATTAGATTATAACTTATAAGTTATAACTTAGAAGATAGAGGATACTGATTGATAATTTAAATATAAATTGTTTTTATAATTTAAAAAGCAGAATAAGGAATTTGCAATCTTCTATATCAAGTTATTTTATGAATTTTACCATCTATTCCTTCTTTCTCTTCTGTGTTGTCTACGTTCTTCACGTTCTCTATGTTTTATATCTCTTCGACTTTCTGTTCTTGTATCTTCTTCTTTATTTTCCATACTTTCATTTTTTGTATTATCTCGATTTTCCATAATCTCATTATTTTCTAAACTTTCTTTATTTCTATTTTCCATGCTTGTTTTAGCTGAAACAGATCTTTCCTTCAAGTATTTACCAACAATAACACTTATGAAAATGGATATTATGACAACATATGTTCCATGTAATCCAATATCTGCAAATAACCATCTTATTATGGGCCCTATAAAAAATGCCAAACAAATCACCTTTTAATTATTTTTATAAACTTAATTTATATGTTATTTTTAAAATAGCCTGTCTATTAATAGCTCAAATGGAATGATGAGTATGTACACAAAACTCCAGTGAGGTGTTAAAAATGCAAGAAACAGCGCCAGTATAGTAATTACAATGAAGAATAGACTAGATCTCTCGCTGGATTTTAACTTGGCCATATCTGACTTTTCGTTGAGGAAGTCACTGCGGCTAACAAAATAGCAGTTCAGATAGAGAAATACTGCTATCCCCAGCATGTTTGCATTGAAAAGAATCCTTGAAAGGATGAATTGTCCATATTCTCCGCTTAAAATACTGGTAAATGGAACTAATACAATAAATAACAGCCATATAATATTTGTCCATAGTAAAACATTGTTAGTCATTTCTATCTGGTTGAAAATGCGGCGGTGTATATTCCAGAATACAGCCAATAAAATGAAACTTAAAATTAAAGATATAAACACAGGTAAAAGGCTATAAATGGAACTTTGGAATATTGCATCAGTTAAAGGGCCATTAAAGCGGGGTATGGGTAAATCAAAAACTAGTAAAGTCATGGCAATGGCAAATATGCCGTCTACTAATGTTTCAAGGCGGCTTTTACTCATATATTCGCTGGAATCTTTAAGGTTAATCATTATAATCTTCTCATGAATTTAAATAGAATTTAATGATTCTAAAAATATAATTAAAGAAAATAGGAAGTTATTGTTCACATGAAATAGGTTTTATGTGGATTAGTGAGCCTCAGGATCTGACTGCATCATGCCAAACATTAATCCCCCAGGTTCCGCACAGGTTGCATACCATCCAACGCCTGGAATAGCAGTCTTTGGTTCCACTATATTTCCTCCGCTTTCTTTAACCTTTGAAATTGACTCATCAAGATTTACAACAGGTACCGTTACCACTGACAGAGGTTTTCCATCGCCGAATGTTAAGTCTTTAATTTTTCCAATCCCTCCGTCTATTCCTGGTTCGTCAGGATCTCCAGCTTGAATTCGATAGTACTCAAAAGGTAATGGCATCTTTTCAAAGCGCCAACCGAAAACATTTTCAAAGAACTGACGGGATTCTTTTAGATTTTCAACCGATAAATCAAAGTAAGCAGGTTTCATGTGTATTCTCCTAACTCATTTTTTTGGATTTTGGGTCATGGCCAGCAGTACTTCATCGGAGTAGTGCACATCATAGTATCTGAAATTGTTAAAGAAGGTCTTTAAGTGTTTTCCACCTTTTTCAGTTATAACATACTCTTCAATTTCCTCAACTAAAAGCTCATGTTCTTTTAAGGGATGTATTAGGATCTCAAATTGCCCTTCAAAGTTATAGTCTTCATTACAGGTTGCATTTAGTTCACTTAGTACTGGTATGTAGTTATCTGGATGGAAAGCCCTTTTAAGGGATGTTACAATTTCAGGCTGCGTTTTGAGATTTTCTGCCCATAAAGCATATAATATCCAGTTTCGGAAGGCCATTAATTTATTCTCTTCCCAGCATTCTTCCAGTGGTAATTTATATTCCTGTGAATAATCTTCCTCTTCTCCTTTTTGAGCTGAAATGGCTTCTCTGAGCAATCCAATAGAATCTCTAAAAATGCCTGCTCCTACAAAGAGCCCAATGATTGCATCCACGAAGTAAACACCATATATCGCAAAAATAGCACCTATGATAACGGATGTGCCGATAAATATGTGATTTTTAGAGTCCACAGACTGTGATATCAATGTTAAACTGTTAGATACTTTTCCAACGAAGCGCTGGTAGTAAAAGAGAAATATAGCGGCTAATATGGCTATTCCTTCAACAGCTATAACCAGAAATGGTAAAGTCATAGGTTCTGAATGTCCAGCTAATGTTCCTAATATATGGGTAATAGAATCAAATAAAACGCTGATGGAAGCCACAAACAATCCTATTATGACCAGAATAGTGCTTAGATTCTCTCTATGATATTTAATTCCAAGCCAAACTAAAATAGCTTCGATTGTGTCCATGGTAGCATCTGTACCGTCTGCTATCAGACCAACACTACCGCTTACCAAACCGCTACCTAGTTTAAGCACAGCGAGGAATGCATCTAAAAAAGTAGTATTTTTAGCAGTACTTGAAGGTGTTAGTTCATTTTCTGCTGATAAAGCACTTTTTTCCATATGTTCTTTGAATATTTTGGCATTTTTCAGACCTTCAGGGGTCAATTCATATTTGTTTGCATCGTTTAGTTTAACCCAGTCTTTCTCAATCAGTTTTTTCATTTCCTCTTCAGGAGAACCTGTGGCTTTACTTGCTCTTCCATCTTCCATTTTAGAGCGTACGCTGGCAACTTTAAAGAACAGCTGTTCAGTTAAAGGCTGTCCTTTATCAGGTAACTGCTGGTACCAGATCAGGGATAAAAATAAGATGGTTTTTTCCCATAGTTCTTCTTTGTTAAGCGGGCCTTCCTTTAGGAGGGCCATCATCAAGAATTTATCGAATCCTAGCACTGGCTTTTCATCTTTCATATTATCTTCTCTGTTATTAAAGTATTAAGGGCATATTTTTTGTTATAGGACAACTTATTGGATTTTTTAATGTAATTCCATTTATAAATAACTATTGCCGGAATTTATTACGGGAATAACGATAAACATCATTAAATATTTAAGGGATATTTCTTAGATTAAGGATGTAATATTATAATTTTATTTTGGAGTTTATAATTATGAATCATAAAAAATATAATTCAACCGTGCCTACTGGCCGTATAGAAGCCCTTGTAGATGGTATATTTGCTATTGCAATGACCATATTAGTTTTAACGTTAGTTGTACCGGATGTAACTGGTCCTTTATCTAATGCAGTTGTTGAAAATGCTCTTCATGGTATTCTTCCTGGCTTTTTCACATTAATAATGAGTTTTCTCCTGTTAGCTTTGTTCTGGACTTTACAGCACCGTATTTTTAACAGGATAAAACAGGTAGATACTATTATGCTGTGGATAAACTTGGTATGGCTTTTGTTTATAGTCTTGGTTCCATTTTTTGCTTCCTTAACTGGAAAATATGGTCAATTTCCTATTTCACATATTCTTTCTAATTTAAACATGTTGGGAATTGCAGTATTTCTTTATCTGAACTGGTATTATGCCAGTAAGAGGGATTTAATCCATGAAAAGGTAGGAAATGAAGAAATAGTTTCAATTAGGGGAGATATACTTATTTTTATAGTTATTACTCTTACAGCGTTAGCGCTTTCTTTTGTAATCCCTGGTTGGAGTTCGTTGGTTTATATACTCATTTTCCCACTGGAATTCATAGCACATAAGTTGTGATCTTGGAAAAATAGATTAAAAATGCAATCTAAAAATCTATTTTAATTTCATTTTTAACTTCTTCATGCCGAAAACAGTCCACAACATGATCGTTAACCATGCCTACTGCCTGCATGAACGCGTAGCAGATAGTAGGCCCCACAAATTTGAAACCTCTTTTTTTCAAATCTTTGCTCATATTTTCAGATTTGATGGTAAATGGGGGTAAATCTTCGGCATGTTTCCATTTATTTTGAACCGGTTTTCCGCCTACAAACTGCCAGATATACCTATCAAATGAGCCCCACTCTTGCTGAATCTTTAAAACAGCTTTTGCATTAGTGATGGTAGAAGTGATCTTACGGCTGTTGCGGATTATGCCGGGATTATTCATTAATTCTTCAATTTTTTCTTCATCATAACTGGCAATTTTAGCAGGATCGAAATTATCAAATGCTTCACGATAACTTTCCCTCTTTCTAAGGACTGTAATCCAGCTTAATCCAGCTTGCGCTCCTTCTAATACTAAAAACTCAAAAAGAAGATTATCCTCATGAACGGGATTGCCCCATTCCATGTCATGATATTTCATAAGTAAAGGGTCTTTTTCAGCCCATGGGCAGCGAATTTTCATATTTATTTATTTTTGTAATTTTTGGAATAAATAATTCAATATTTTGAAAAAGAAGATATTAGAAGCAAACATTTGCTGTTAACTTAATGGTTTATTCATTACTTATTACATCTCAAGGAAGATTTACGGGACTTGTTTACTTAGAAGGAGCTCCTAAAGTTTCTTAAATTTAGTTAATCAATATTCCTTATTTTTTCGACAGCTTCTTCCACGCTGCATCTCACATATTTATTTTCATCTTCTAAAACTAGAGTTAAAGGTTTTATAGCTCTTTTATCTCCTAGTTCTCCCAGACTCCAAACTGCATTATTCCTGACAATAAACTCTTCATCTTTTAAAGCTTCAATCAAAGGTTCAACAGCATTTCTATCCCGGAAAATGCCCAAATATTTGGCGGCTTTCCATCTGATGTTCATGTCTCTATTTTTTAAAGCGCTGATTATTACCTGTAACGCATCTCTATTTTTAATATTACATACAGTTTCCAGGGCTAGTGCTCGTTTAACAGGATTAGAACCGTTTAAATTTTTGATTAAAGAATTAAAGTCAGTTAATTCTTTATTATGTGATTTATGAAGTTCTATATCATGTGCTGAATTTTCCAGAATTTGAATTTCCCTATTTTGATACTCTTTATAACAGGAAGGGCAGAAATGACTGTAACTTCCTTCTGGAATGAATTCTTTTCTACATTTGATACACTCTTTAGATAATGTAGCTATGCATGATGGGCAAATGAACGAATCTTTGTCCTCGAAAATAAACTCTGTGTTACAACATTCACAGGTACGAATTCTTTCTGCACAATCTGGGCAGTATTTTAATTTATAGAGCTGAGAAATAGGAAAATGCTCATTGCATTCAACACACGTACCATAAGACTTGTTTTTTGCAGATTTAATCACATCTGCGCAATATTTACAGTATTTATGGTCGTAAATTTCCCAGGGTACTATAATTTTACCACATATGATACATCTATTGAAGGACACATTTTCTATTATTTTAAAATTAGATTCATTTCTATATTTTTCTAGTTCATAAACCGCCACATCTGAACTTAAACCGACTCTACCATATAGATCAGGCTCTCCTTTCATTTAACTCACTTTCCCGCAATTTTTCCCCATATAATATTTTTAGTTAATAATATATGAACAGGCCAGTTCTTAAATATTCCGATCTATTTATAAAAATTTAATAACTTTGTATGGCTAAAAGTGGATTTCAAAGTTGATTAGAATGTTTAATTTTACCTAATAGAGCTTTATAGTATATATTATCCTTATTTAAATTTTATTATACTTAATAA
>JAEYQZ010000102.1 GCA_023409695.1 Methanobacteriota archaeon
GGAATGATGGTACTTTCAGACAAAATAACACCCCAAGAAATTAAGATAAAAGACTTAAACAAAGGAATGCTTGATGAAGATGTAACAGTTGTAGGCTTAATCGAGAAAATAGATAAATCTCCAAGAAGCAATACTTATTTTTTACAGGTAAGAGATGGAACTGGGAAAACTACAGCCGTAGTATTCGATACTGCCGTGTTAGACCTTGAAAAGAATAATTTAACTCTCCTGTCTTTTGCAAATCACCGGGTGAAAATAACAGGAAAAGTGCAGCAGTACAATGGAAATATGGAACTGATTTTAAATGATGGAAAATCCATAAAAGTACTTGTTTAAATGCCTAATTTTGCCTTAATAGGGTTGCTTATAATTATAATTTTAAATTTCCTGCCCAAAAGCCCAATAATAAACAATATATATTTTAAAGCATGTACTTTAGTCACATAAGACTTCTCATCACCATATATACATGGTATTAACACTTCGCTAACTTTAATTTTATGTTTAGATGCATTGTATAACATTTCAGATTCATATACATAATTATCATATTTTATATCTAAAAAAAATCCTGCAGCATTCCTTGACAGGGCCCTAAAACCACTCTGACTATCTGTAAGCTTGTAACCAGTTACAAATTTAATAAGGTTAGTTGTAATTTTATTTGAGAGCTTTCTCCAAACTGGCATATTCTCAGGATTTCCATTTTTAAATCTCGAGCCGATTATCAGTTCATTAACATCCATATTTGATATAAAGGAAGGTATGCAATCAGGATTATGTTGACCATCACCATCAAGCAATATTAAAATATCATAATCATCACTTAAAGCTTCTTTAAGTCCGGATTTTATAGCAGCACCTTTTCCCATATTTTTTTCATGTTTTACTATTTTCGCGCCTGCGCTTTTTGCTCGATCATGAGTACTGTCACCTGAACCGTCGTCTACTACTAAAACATCAGAGTATTTAAGTGCACATGTAACTACACTTCCAATAGCCTTTTCTTCATTGTACGCGGGAATTATAGTGATAAATTTCATTTTAACTTCCTGTTTAAATAAAGTTCATTAGATTACTTTTGTAAACATTGTCCATAAAATATACAATTTTGTAAACATTTTATAAAAGTAGATGATATTTCCTATTAATTAATTTATGGTATCAAATTTTTACCGTATTCACATTTTGAAATTAACTGCAAATGTTTAAAGATGCTATAAAAAGAATATGTGTTCATATGATTTATGATCATGATTTAAGTATTGATAAAAACAGGATCATCTCTTAAAGATTATTTATACAAATAAGAAATGTGCACATATGTATTTTTTAACAAAATTGATTAATACTTTAAAATATAAATGATAAAACTATATTCATAACGTTAATGCAGTGTAAAATTATTGTTTATATTGAATTTAAATAAATTTAGCCCAATTAAGGCTTTTTAAATGTTCATTTAAACAAATAATATAATTTATACCAAAATATAACTTTTATACTCACATCTAATTAAAGAAATACAATTAAAAGCTTTTAATATAATTTTAAAGATAAGGTGAAATTTATGAAAAGACTATTTGGAACATTTGGGGTCAGAAGGCTTGCAAATACAGAATTAACACCAGAATTTGCATCAAAAATTGCCGCATCCTATGGAACACTTGTAAAAGGGAAGGTTGCAGTTGGAGGAGATACAAGAACATCCACAGAAATGATAAAACATGCAGTAATAAGCGGTTTATTATCATCAGGATGCGATGTAATCGATCTTGGAATTTTACCAACTCCTGCACTCCAATTTGCTGTTAGAAATTATTATGATGGAGGAATTATGATAACTGCTTCTCATAACCCTCCAAAATACAATGGAATAAAACTAATGGACTCCTATGGTATAGGAACTCCTGATGATATGGAACTAAAGATTGAAGATATGTTTTTCAACGATAATCCAGACAGAGTATCATGGAATGAGATTGGGGAAATAGATTCCAACGAAGGAATAATAGATGAATATATTCAAAAAGTTATAGACCGTGTTGATGCAGATGCAATTAAGCAAGCAAAATTAAAGGTAATTGTAGACTGTGGAAGCGGAGCTGCATGTTTCACAACACCCTACCTTTTAAGAAAGTTAGGTTGTGAAGTACTTACCATGAACTGCCAGCCTGATGGATTTTTCCCAGGAAGGGATCCTGAACCAACAGAGCCAAATCTTAAAGAATTAATCGAAGTTGTAAAAGCAACTGGAGCAGATATAGGTATTGCTCATGACGGAGATGCAGATCGTACAATCTGCATAGATGAGAAAGGAAACTTTGTTTTTGGTGATAAATCATTTGCACTTGTTGAAAAATACATGTTAAAGGAAAATAATGGAGGATTAATTGTTACAACCGTAGCTACATCTTCTGCAATTTATGACATAGCAAATGAGTACAATGGAGAAGTTATTGCAACAAAAGTTGGAGATCTAATCGTTGCAAGAGAACTAAAAGATAAAGATGGCTTATTCGGTGGGGAAGAAAATGGAGGATTAATATTCCCTGATTTTGTTTATGGAAGAGATGCCGCTCTTTCAACTGCTAAAATCATTGAAATAATTGCAAAAACTGGAAAATCTCTCTCAAAACTCATTGAAGAACTGCCTGTTTATTATTCAGAAAAGATGAAAATAGAGTGCCCCGACGAGTTAAAACAAGAAGTCATGCAGAAAATTGCAGAAGAGACCAGTGAATTTGAAGTAGACACAACCGACGGAGTTAAAATCTTTAAAGAAGAAGGATGGGTTATAATAAGACCTTCTGGAACCGAACCAATATTTAGATGTTTTGCAGAAGCTAAAACAAAAGAAGACGCCACTAAAATGGCTGAATGGGGGATATCACTTATCTCCAAATATTTAAAATAAAAAGTAAATTTTCATATTTACTTTTAAATTATATCCATTTTTATAAAAATGCTGTAAATATGATTGTTAAAATTATGTATAAATGCAATCTATTATTTTTTTCTAATTTAACCAATATAAACATAATAACTTATTTGAAAACATTTATTTCATTTTTCCAATGGCCTTACTTATATCTATAGGAGAATTATATTCCTTATCCCGCAGACTTTCCAGAATATTTAAAACTGGCTTATTTGCACCATTATCTTCAGCCTGTCGAATTATATCTTGCTTATTTGCAGGAAAACTTATACCTTTCAGGTACGCTTCTACCTGTGCCGGACTTACTTTCACATTTATCACCTTTTAAATAACTGTTTAATTTGTTTAGTAAACCGCCTTAAGCAAAAATAGTTGTAAATAAATTCAAAATAAGTATAAGTGGAAGAATATCCTACAAAATTTTCTTTTGACTTCCCCTATTAATATATCAGGCTTCACCCTGATACATCATTCGGTTCTAATCTCCAGATATTTTTGCAAGACATTCTTCCAACACTACATATGATCATTAAACTATAAAAATTTTATGATTATCTTAAGATTTGATATTACAAATTATCAAGTATATTTATTTACCTGTAGAAACCATAAAATTCAGCGCAGTGCGCACAAAATGGGTATTTTCCCTGCCAGTAATAGCTCTCATCATCTGCATTAATGTTGAATTTTTTATGGCAGATATAACACTCCTCTATTTTTTCAGGCTTTTCTTCCACTTCTTCCCTGCAAACTTCTTCATCATTTGCATGTCCTTTTTTGTCCTTTCCAGTTTCTTCGATATTACCACGACCTATAAACCTGAGATATTATTTAATTCTATCTAAATTTCAGTAATTATGCCTCAAATTAAATTAATAAACTATTTTAAAAATTTAATTTTGTAAATTGTATTATGCTCAAATTGAACTTAAATTTTATGTTATGATATAATTTTTCAATCTAAATGAAAATAGAAAAAAACAATAAAGATTTAATACAAAAAATAACTCATGAAAAAACGAAAAGTAGCTTGGGGAATAACGGGAAGCGGCGATAAACTGGTAAAAATAACAGAAATCGTTCGAAAAATAAAAGAAGAATATAATGATGAATTTGAAATAAGGGCATACGTATCTAAGGCAGGAGATCAAGTTTTAAAATATTATGGTCTTTTTAAGCCATTAGAGATTGATTTTGATAGACTTTGGGTTGAAATTAATGCCAATGCACCATTTTTAGCAGGCGAAATACAACTTGGATCCTATGAATTTATGTTAATTGCCCCTGCAACGTCCAATACCGTTGCAAAAATAGCTCTAAGAATAGGTGATTCATTAATTCCTAACGCAGCTATTATGGGCCAAAAAGCCAACATTCCAATCTATGTACTGCCATCAGATGTGGAAGAAGGAGTTACAGTAACACAGCTCCCTGACGGCAGCGACCTTGAATTGATCATAAGAAAAGAAGATGTAGAACACGTTGAAAAACTGGCCAGCATGGGAATTCACATATTAAAGAGCCCAGAAGAAATTTATGATGTTTTTAAAAAGCATGCGAAAAAACCATAGGTTTTTTCGCGGTCACAAAACCTTTGGTTTTGTGAACACTCAAAAATTCAATAGAATTTTCGGTGCGTCAAACATGAAATGTTTGACAGCATGCAAAAAATCTTTGATTTTTTGCGGTTGTAAAATTCGTAGAATTTTGAGGTTCAGGAAATCAAAGCTTACAAACACGAAGTGTTTGTGCATTCAAAAGACTAAAAGTCTTTTGATGCCCCGAACACACGTGTTCGAGGGCTCCAAAAATGCAAAGCATTTTTGAGAGATTTCCTTCAACATTAAAAATCTATGATTTGACAGCATGCCAAAATCCATTAGATTTTGGCTATCACAAAACCAAAGGTCTTCAAAATCATCAAAAATCGTGGATTTTAGTGAGATAGAAAAATGCAATGCATTTTTCTATATCGCCGATTTTGAGACCATGGAAACGAAGTTTTCACTGGTTTTATGAATACTCGAAAACTGCGTTTTTGTGGCACCAAAGCTATAGTTTTGTGGAATTTTACAAATTCTAAACTTAAAAATAAAAAATAATGAATCATTTAGACATCAATGTATACTTGATCTTGGTGCAGCGTCCCTTATTTGTAAAGTAACCTGAAATTTATACTCAGATCCCTCTTCGTCCTGCATAAGATCAGTTACTCCTCTAAAATAATGGTTCCACCTATCTCCTGAATTTGCAATATCCATTCCAAGAGATTCCATATCATTTA
>JAEYQZ010000163.1 GCA_023409695.1 Methanobacteriota archaeon
GGAGCTAAATTTCCAGATGATACTGCTGCAGTATATACTATTGTAGTATAAACTCCAGGTTCAGTTCCAAATGGAACAGTAAGCTGATAATTTATGCTCATGGGAGGTCTATGGCCTGAGGGATCACTTGGCCAATTGTTTATTACCAAGGTGGGACTAGTACTTAAAGGAATAAATGAACCAGTATTATTATATCTATATGCAAAATTAGGATTTAAAGCTATTATGTTGCTTCCATTTGTAAAATCTCCACTCGCCCACGTATAAACATCCACAATTTCATTAGATTTTGTGTCTATGGTTCCATTAAATGTTAAAGTAGATCCATCAGGCATTGTACTACCAAAATCCATAGCAGCAGGACTTACAGTAATATCAACTTTGGCTGAGACAGGCAAAATCAATATAAAGACAAATAACAATATAAACAGCTTTTTAAACATTCCAGTTCCCTTAATCTTTATGAAATTTTAATATTTTTAAAACATTTTAACTCTATTAAATTTTATCTTGTATATATTCTAATTAATAAGTTAATCTATTCATATTTACTAAATAAAAAATAGTTATATACACATTTTTCTAGAAAATAAAAGAAAAAAATAGCCTTAATACCCATGTTAAGGCTTTCGAAAACTTGTTTCTGGGAAAACTACATTATCTCAGAAATAAGTTCAGCATTCAAAATAGAAGCACCGGCAGCACCTCTTATAGTATTATGCCCAACCAATACATATCTGAGACTGTTATCAAATGCAGCATCTTTTCTTATTCTTCCAACAGTTACAGCCATACCATTGTCCGCATTCCTGTCCATTCTTGGCTGCGGCCGGTTTTCCTCTTCCCTGATTATAACTGGGTTTTTTGGTGCAGAGTGAAGATCTAATTTTTGAGGAAGACCTCTAAAATTACCTAATGACTTTTTCACATCTTCGATCTCTAAATCATCTTCCATTTCAATAAAAACCGCTTCAGTATGCCCATCAACAACAGCAACTCTATGGCATGCTGCGCTTAATCCAAATGGCGCCGGAACAACAGTTTCTCCATCAAATTCACCCAGTAAATGAAGTGTTTCAGATTCCATTTTCTCTTCTTCACCGCCGATAAAAGGCACAAGATTATCCACTATTGCCATGGAAGGAACACCATTATAACCAGCTCCAGAAACGGCCTGCATGGTTGAAACATAAACTCTTTTTATGTTATACTGGTCATAAAGTGGTTTTAATGTGAGAGTTAAAGCTATAGTTGAGCAGTTAGGATTTGTTACAATGAATCCGTCCCATCCTCTATTTTTTTGTTGAATTTCCGCCAGATCCAAATGTTCAGGGTTAACTTCAGGAATTACAAGAGGAACATCAGGCTCCATTCTCATTGCACTTGCATTTGATGCTACGACACATGATTTGGCAAATTTCGGCTCAACAATCGCTGCAGTATCTGCTGGAAGTGCAGAAAATACAATATCAACATCCTTAGTTTCTTTAGGGTCTGTATCCACTACAGTAATATCTTTAACACTTTCTGGTATCGAACTATCAAGATACCATGTTGCAGCGTCTTCATATCTTTTTCCTGCTGATCTTGCAGATGCTGTAAGAGCAGTGATCTCAAACTTTGGATGGTCTGCCAAAAGTTCGATGAATCTCTGCCCAACCATTCCAGTTGCTCCGAGAATACCTACATTTACCATATAATCACCTAAATATAAATTTACAATTAATGTTGTAGTAAATAACTTTATTTGTTGTATTTATGTTACTCAACATCATACATTCAATATATCTAATTATATTACTTACTATTAATTTATGCACCTAATAACTTTATTTTTCCATCATTCTTTTGAAGTCCCAATCTTAATTCTCCTTCATGGACTTTCGTATAGCCATTTGTTATTTCCAGCATTATACCGCCTTTAAGTCTTCCACTCGGGATTATATTATTCCAAAGTTCTAAAATGATATCTCCAGTGCTATCTTTAATTCTAACCAGTGTTAACACCTTACTACCATACTTGGTTTCCATTTCAATTACTTCTTCAATATTTATAACTTCTCCCCTTATGGTAATCTTGCTTAATCCCAATCTTAAGCCATTAATATTAATTTCAGTACCCTTTGATGATTCCTTTATTGTAAACTCGTTATGTCCTTCCATTTTGGTAAGTTTGCCTGAAATTTCAACTTCGTCACCAATTTTAGATGAATCTAGACTTTTACTATCCCGTAGAAGCTTTACAGCAATATCTTTCCTTGTTTTTCCCAAAACATATGCCTTTTTATTATCCAGATAGCCTAAAATTCCGCTAAACTTTACAGTTCCGTCGTCTTTTATCCTCATCTTTTCCTGATTTACTATTTTATCAAAGTCTTTCCTGTATCTTTGGAATATTCCAGATAAATGATACGATTTACAGGACAAAATATATTCATTATCCACATATTTATTTGAAGTTTTATGGCTCCATAATCTAACAAAAAAGCCCACTCCACTTTCTACTGCTTTTCTGTCATTTGTATAAATATTTGCTTCGATTTGAGGCTTTCCTTCATAATCTCTGGATGATCCAAGACCACTTCCCGTGAGATTTGAAGATCCTGCAATCATTTCAGTGTCATCAACAATTATCATCTTTGCATGAATGTTATTATTGTATTTTATAGATATATTGTCACCGAAAATACGTTTCCATCGTTCAACATCATCTAATTGATGTAACCTTCGGAATACATCTTCTTTTTCCAATTTAGTGACAAGATATAATTCTACATCTTTATTATTAGATAAAGCATTTTCAAAAGGAATGATAAATTCCTCACCAAGCGTGATCCATGGATATACAATATAAATATGATTTTGCGCGCCACTTATCATTTCATGAATCTTTCTTAAAGCAGACCGATCTTCCTTTAAGAAAGTTGGAACAAACTCAGTTACTGGTTCACGTTTCTTAAAAAGCATATATCCCCCTAATAAAAAAAATAAAGTATTTAAATTAAAATAAGCAATTTACTTTTTTTATTTTATATCAAGAACATCTCCCATGTCACTTATTTTTCCTTCAGGAGCTCTAATCACGTACCTTACAGCCTTAATTACTCCAGATACAAACGCTTGCCTGCTGTGCGCTCTGTGGACTATTTCAATTCTTTCTCCCTCACCTGCAAAAAGTACAGTGTGGTCTCCAACGATATCTCCACCACGGACAGCATGTATTCCAATCTCTTCAGGAGTTCGTTCTCCCACCATGCCTTGCCTGCCATAAACCCCACATTCACCTTTGTTTCTTCCAAGTGCATCTGCTAAAACTTCATAAGCCTTAACAGCTGTTCCAGACGGTGCATCAGCTTTATGCTTGTGGTGGGCTTCTATTATTTCCACATCATAATCGTCTTTTAAGATTTTAGCAAGGTCTGCAATGATTTTAAAGAATACATTCACACCTACTGCCATATTTGGAGCGATAACTGCTTTAATATTATTTTTTTCTATAGCGCTTTTCATTTCCTGCATTTGCTCATCTGAAAATCCAGTTGTACCTACAACTACATTAACGCCACATTCTGCGGAAGTTTTGATTGTACCCACGGCTGCATTTGCTATAGTAAAATCAACAAGCACATCGGGCTTCTTTTCAGTTAGAACTTCAGCAAGCTTTTCAGCGCCGTTTACAGGAACACCAAGGGTTCCCACACCAATTACTTCACCTACATCCTTTCCCTCAAAAGGAGTATTCGGTGCTTCTATTGCTGCCACAACTTTCATATCATCCTGTTCAAGTATAGTTCTAATTATCTTAGAACCCATTCTTCCGCTTGCGCCTGTTACAGCCACTCCAATCATTTTATCGATTTCCCCCATAAAAAATTATAAAAAAACCCCGAAAAACCAACAAAAACATAGTTTTTGAGGGAATTCTCGAGTGATTATAAAAATTAAATAATAGTTTTAGCGAATGTGCTAACTAATTTAAATTAAATCAAGATCTTCAAGTACTTCTTTTAATTTAGCCTTGTTTTCCTCATTAAGAGGGGCAAGAGGCATCCTTACATTACCTGCTGGCCTTCCCATCATAGTTAAAGCTGTTTTTGCTGGAACTGGATTTGTTTCAATGAACAGCGTTTTCATGAGATCATAAAGTTCATAGTGTGCTTCAGAGGCAGACTCAAAGTCACCTTCCAATGCATAATTAACCAGCTGGCTCATACGTGCTGGATCAACATTAGCAACAACGCTTATGACTCCTTTTGCACCTAGTGCAATCATAGGAAGTGTAAGATCGTCATTTCCAGATAGAACCGCAAATTCATTAGTCTTACCTATTTCATCAATTTTTTTAATTATTTGAGATACTTTGTCCAGGTCAGGGTTTGCTTCTTTAATAGCAGCGATATTGTCAAGTTCTGCCACTTCTCCTATAGTTTCAACATCTATATCAGTACCTGTTCTTGAAGGTACATTGTAAACTATTATAGGAATATTTGTAGATTCTGCAAGTAATTTATAGTGTTCATAAAGACCATTTTGCTGAGGTTTATTGTAATAAGGTGTTATAACAAGTGCTCCATCTGCACCTATATCTTCAGCATGTTTAACAAGCCCAAGAGCTTCCTTAGATGAATTACTACCCGCACCGGCGATAGTCGTAACTTTGCCGTCAGCTTCGTCAATTAAAATATCTAACAGCTTTCTGTGCTCATCGTGAGATATTGTAGCTGATTCACCAGTTGTTCCTGCAGCTAATATCCCATCAACGCCGTTTTCTATCAAATAATTTATATTTTCACGAATCCCTTCTTCATCTATTTCATCGTTTTTCGTGTATGGAGTCACCATAGCCACGGTCGTACCTTCAAATTTCATTTTAAGACACCTTTTACAAGTTCATAAGCCTTATTACCATCATCCCAATCCACAAAAAGAACAACAGAAGTCTGACTTGAAGAAATTTCAACAATATTTATTTTACTTTTTTGTAAAGGTTCAGTTATTTCTGCTATTACTCCAGGAGTGTCTATAAAATCCTGACTTGCAACAGTTATCATTGCAATTTCTCTTCCCAGAGAAAGAGAACTTAAGTCATCAGTTGTTACAACGACTTCATGGAGAACTTCATGAGCACGGTCTGAATCAGATTTATTAACGAATACTGTTATTGAATTTTGACCTGTAGAAATTCCATAAATGTTAATTTTATGTTTTGCAAGAGTATCTGTGATTTTTGACAAAATTCCGGATTTTGTTAAAATCTCTTCTCCAACAACAGCGATAACAGATATAGGTTCACTGTTTATGGTTGCACATTTTAATAATTCATTATTAGAAGGACCTATAATTTCTGTCCCAGGAGTAGATAAATCTCCTTTCTCATATCCAATTATTTTAGCATCTATCTTTGGATCTTTGTATTTTAAAGCATGAGGATGTAATACCTGTGCTCCATGAGTAGCAAGGTCCCTCATTTCTTCAACAGAAATTTTATCAAGTTTTTTAGCAGAGAGAAGTTTGTTTGGGTCTGTAGACATTACTCCATCCACGTCAGTTACAATGATAACCTCTTCAGCTTTGAGGCAGTGCCCAAGCAAAAATGCGGTTATGTCACTTCCTCCCCGCCCTAAAGTTGTGATGTTCCCTGATTCATTTTTTCCAAGGTATCCGCAGACTACAGGAATTATTCCTTCATCTATCATTTCTTTAATCTTGCTTGATTTTTCTTCTGTTACTTCAAAGTTAATTTTTGCACTTAAAAAATTGTTATCAGTAATTACGGGCCAAGCATCTGTATATGGATCTACATATTCGGATTTAACACCTAAAGATTCGATAGTTGATGAAAATATTCTAACACTGGTCATTTCACCCATTGAAACAACCTCAGCAAGCTGCTTATCTGTTATAGATTTTCCCATAGCCGTATTTACAATCTTTAAAAACTCATCTGTCGTTTTATTTATTGCAGATACAACAACTACCATCTTTTTACCTTTCATATATTCATTTACAACTGATTGCGCTGCTTTTTTAATCCGTTCACCATTACCAA
This sequence comes from Methanobacteriota archaeon, assembly GCA_023409695.1. Classification (GTDB taxonomy): domain Archaea; phylum Methanobacteriota; class Methanobacteria; order Methanobacteriales; family Methanobacteriaceae; genus Methanobacterium_D. Next base: position 6,050 of record JAEYQZ010000163.1, read on the forward strand.
CGGATGTTCCTCCGAACTTGGCCACTATAATTCCCATTAACTGTCACACCTGAAATCTATTGATATATAAGATCTATTGAGGTCCTTGTTTTACTAGTCTAGTTACGTATCCTGCAATTTTATTTCTAAGATGTTTTGTACTTACAGTAGAAAATTCTTCTACTAATTTTTTGTTTTCGTCAAAATCAGTGGTGAATTTACCTTCATATGTTTCTACTAATTCTTTTGCTGTTCTTTTTACGAATGATGTTCTTATGTTACCCATTAGTATTCCTCCTAAGTATTTTTTCTTGTTCTTTTTTGCTTAATTCCATCAAAATTTTCATTATTTTATTGATGAAGTCTCCATCTATTTCTTTCTGTTTGGAGATCTTTTTAATTTTATCTTGAATAAAATCTTCTCTTTTCTTATCTTCTATCTCCATACCAAGAGCCATTTTTGCACTGACAATATCCTTGGCAAGAGATGTTCTTTTTTCTATTAAATATATTAGTTCTTCATCTATTTTATCGATTGCGACTCTAGATTCTTGAAGAACTTTTAAAGCTTCTGCCCTATCCACTTTTTCACCTTTAATTATTTAAAAAAGGAGACTTATTCACTCAGAATTTCCTTCGTGCCTTCATTATCAACTTCAGTACGTATAATGTTCCCTTCATAAGAGCTCCATGAGTCTAAAACATCATCTAAAGCTTCATCATCAGTTACAGCTACAAATGAAGGCCCCGTACCTGATAATCCGGCCGCAATTGCGCCTGCACTCAGTGCATCAAGGGCAATATTAGGATTAAATTCAAGAGCTGCACAATATAAAAGTCCATTTAAAGTTAGAGCCTTATATATATCACCTTTTAAAGCCTGATCAAATGCAAGCTTGACATAAGGTGAGAGAAGTTTCATCTTCAAAATATCAGATTGTGCAGTAAGTGATTTTTTATCTGGCATATATATTAATATATTTTGCTTTTCCATGTCCTGCTTTTTCAAAATTTTTCGGTTCATGTTGTCGGTTACTGTTAATCCTCCAAAAAAGGAGGCACTTGCATCGTCAAATGCGCCAGTAATAGTAACGCCCGCTTCTAATGAAGCATCTATAGCTAAATTTAATACTTCCATATCCGACATATGATAATCAGGACCATATTCTTTTGATAAAGCTGAAACAGTAGCCAGAGTCACTGCATTTGAAGTTGCACTGCTGCTTGAAAGTCCAGATGCAACTGGAAGATCAGAATATGTTTTAACCCTAACTCCAGTATCAATATCAAATTTACTCAGAACACTTTTTACACATAGTTCCATTAAACTTGTATCTACATCTTTATCTGACTTACATATTATATCTGATGATTTTAATTCCACTTCTGCAGTTACATAGCGTTTAATACCAAATGCAGAACCACAACCAGTGGCTATTGCATTAATAACTGTTGCAGAACCTGGAGATTTAACAACTGTTTTCAATATATCACCTTTAGGTGTTATCATTATTTATAACTAGATAAGAAGATTACGATATGTACATTTATAACTCCTGATATTTAAATAAAATACACATTACCCCTTTAAAATCATAATTTCATGACAATCCCATTTTAAATCTAATTCGTATGGTAAAAATATACAACAAAAACAGAATTTAAGAATAAATGAGAAAAAAACAAATCAATAAAATGTTGAATGACTTTGTCACACCCTCAAACTTAACTAGTTTACGAAAATTAGGATTATCACCTAAAAGATACACTTCAACATGTTTTTATGTGCAGTGACTTGCGGGTTAAATTTAAATCTTAAAAAAACCAAATAGATATTTTATTAAAATAGAAATGCTAAAAATATTGAATAAGCTTTAAAAAATTGAAAATTTTTTAAGGTTCGGAAATTTTATTCATGAATTTCCACAATTTAAAATCTTAATATAATGGAGGTTAAATAATGGCTGTTAAAGTAGAAGTATTTACATCTCCTTCATGCCCATACTGTCCTATGGCCATAGAAGTTGTTGACGCAGTAAAAAAAGAAATGCAGGACGATATAGAAGTTGA
>JAEYQZ010000242.1 GCA_023409695.1 Methanobacteriota archaeon
GATTTTCGAACGGTTCAGGAAAAACTGCGTTTTTCCTTCAACTCTCAAAAATTTTTAATTATTTGAAAACAGGAAAATACAAGTATTTTTCTAAACTCTCAAACTTTCAAATGCAATAGAATTTTGAGTAACTCAAAATAGGTCAAATTTGACTTATTTTGGGGTTTTTAATTTTCTGTATTTTTAGTGAAGTTATAAAAACCCAGTATATCTTACTAATTTTAAACACCGAAATCCATCTCTAAATTAAAGGAAATTATTTTCTATTTTGTCCCATAAATAATAAAAAAGATATATCTACCACTGTTTATACAAATAATTCAAAGAATAAATGTAAATAAGATTTTACCAATTAGTTATTAATAGAGCTTTAAATTTAGTAGTTAACAGAATATATTAAGTTTTAAACTATAACAATAAATAGTTTAAGCAGCATAAACTTCTTTAAAATAAGCCCTACAAAAATAACTAAATTTTAAATTCAGACAAGTTAATATTTATATAATATAATTATAACTTATAACTCAGGTACATTGATAATATGAGGATTGCAGCAGGTGTCGGTGAAAATAAGAACATAGTTGAAGCTTCCAAAAAAGTAGATTTCGAAGTCATTTTAACAGAATCTGAGGATAATCTTGTTAATATGCTTCTAAATAAAGAAGTAGATGCTGCTGTAAGGGGATCTCTCAGTTCTTCCAAGATATTAAATATACTAAAAGAAAAATACCACAGTAAAATGTATAGGGCTTCTTTTTTAGAAACAAATGACCAAAAATTTTTGTTTGCCCCTGTGGGAATTGATGACGGAGACAGTGTGGAAGAAAAGGTAAAACTAATAGATTTAGGAGCAGAATTCTTATTAAAATTAGGAATAGAACCTAAAATCGCCGTACTTTCTGGTGGAAGACCTCAAGATATAGGCAGGAGCCCGCGGATAGATGATTCAATTGCAGAAGGAGAGCATTTAACAAGTCTCACAAAAGGTAAATATTTTGTAAAACATTACTTTATATTAATAGAAAATGCAATAAAAGATAATGTGAACTTTATTTTAGCACCAGATGGTATATCTGGAAACTTAATATTTAGAACTCTGGTTTTTTTGGGTTCAGGAAAAAGCCATGGTGCTGTAACACTTGGAATTAACGAAATTTTTATAGATACTTCAAGATCACAAAGCGTAGAAGGATACATTAGAGCATTAGAATTTTCAAATTATCTAGCAAGACTAAAGAGTAGGAATGAAAAATGCAACCATTAAAACCACTTTATAAAATTTATGAATGGTACATATCAAGAAATCTCAAGCCTGAAAATATGCCCAAACATATTGCTGTTATAATGGATGGTAATAGAAGGTATACAAAATTAATGGGTAATATGGAAGTTATAGACGGCCACAAACGAGGTGTAAGCACCCTTGAAAAGGTTCTGGACTGGTCCATTGAAATGGGAATCGAAATTGTCACAGCCTATGCATTTTCTACCGAGAATTTTAATAGAGCCCCAAAAGAAGTAGAAGGCCTAATGAAGCTCTTCCAGAGAGAATTTGAAGGAATAGCAAAGAATCCAAAAATTCATAAAAATGAAGTTAGAATAAAGGCAGTGGGTAATTTAAATTTACTTCCAGAAAATGTAAGAGAAGCAATAAGAACTGCAGAAGACGCTACATCCTCTTATGATAAACGAATTGTAAACATTGCCATAGGCTATGACGGGCGAATGGAAATAATCGATGCTATAAAAAAGATTTCAAAGGAAATTAAAGATGGAAAATTAGATTGCGAAGAAATAGATGAAGATTTAGTCAATAAAAATTTATACACCGCCGGCTTAGAAGATCCGAATCTTATAATAAGGACAAGCGGAGAGGAAAGACTCAGCGGGTTTCTATTATGGCAATCATCTTATTCAGAATTATACTTCTGTGATAGTTTATGGCCGGAACTTAGAAAAGTTGATTTTTTAAGGGCACTCAGGTCTTATCAGGAAAGAGAAAGAAGATTTGGGATTTAAACCCAATATTTTATTTTAATTTTATTTTGAATATTTGAGGGAAAATTATGATTGATGTACACTGTCATGTTGATTTTAAAGATTTTAACAAAAACAGGGAAGAAGTAATGGTACGAGCAAAGAAAAAATTGTCTGCCATTGTTGATTCAGGAGCCACATTAGGTGGAAATAGAAGAGCCATAAAACTAGTAGAAGATTATAAAGGATTTGCACATGCATCACTTGGATTTCACCCAGTTAGTGCAACAAAGGCAGATTTTGATATAATCGAAAAATCAATTAAAGAAATACATGAAAATATCGATAAAGCAGTTGCAATTGGAGAAACTGGCCTTGATTTTCATGAGGTAAAAGATACTGAATCAAGAAATAGGCAGATAAAAGTCTTCCAAACATTTATCGATCTTGCAAATGAATATGAAATGCCCATTATACTCCATGCAAGAGACGCTGAACTAAAAGCTTTTGAGATAATAAAAGAGTATTCAAGAGATATTGATGTTATATTCCACTGCTACGGCGGAGACATGGAAACAGCATACAAAATAGTAGATGAAAGCTATTACATTTCATTTTCAACCATAATTGCTTATTCTAATTATCATGAAGAGCTTGTAGAAGAAATACCTATTCAGAATATACTGACTGAAACTGACAGCCCTTATCTTTCGCCTTTCAAGGGACAAAAGAATGAACCTTCATTTGTAGAGGAAGCTGTTAAAAAGATCGCTGCTATAAAATCTTTACCTGTATCCAAAGTAGATAAAACAACAGAAAGGAATGCAAAAAAAATTTTTGACTTTTAATTCGGAAATAATATCCATTATTTTCTTATTTTTAAATTCTTAATGAATTGAATTAAATAAATTCCATAATTTACCATCTATCTCCCTTTTTAAGAGATAATGTTTTTTAATTGGTCTTCCCTAATCTTAAAGCTAGTTTTAAAGGTTTAAAATGTATAAATTTTTATAAAAAATTTAGATTTAATTATCAAATTTCTATTCTGTTGTTAAATTTATATATCATATTAAATAATCAATTCATTGGATAAACTTTACAAAAAAGACACTTGCAGGATACAATGAAAAAGACTTACTTTGGCATAATTTTATTGGTTATAATAGCCATATCAGCTATTTTTCTTCTATTTTCGCAAGCTGCATCATCAGAAAAATCACTTCAATACAATTCCCCCCAATCTTCTCTCAGCATAGTCATTACAGGAGATGTGATGCTTGGAAGGGGAGTAGGATCAGCTATAAACAGCGATCACAATATATTTGGAGACTTAAAATCAATTTTCAAACAATCTGACTTAGTTGTTGTGAATTTAGAATCGCCGTTTACATACTCAAGCAAAAATTTTAAAAAAAATGTCCCATTAAAGGCAAATCCGGCCTACGCACACATTTTAAAAGATAATAACGTAGATGCTGTTGCTCTGGCCAATAATCACATCATGGATTACGGCCCACAGGGACTAACTGATACACTCGCAACACTTGATAAATATAATATTACTCATGTAGGGGCTGGAGAAAATCTTCAAGATGCACTTCAACCGGCATATTTCAATATAAATGGCAAACGCGTAGCAGTTATAAATTTCATGGATTTAAATACTTTTCGTGGATTTGGTAAATCGGAATTATCTCCTGCTACAGATAACTCTCCAGGATTTGCTCCTGCAGAATGGAATATCGTTCAAAACAGCATAGGCACAGCTAAAAGCCAGGCAGATATTGTAATTGTGTTCTTCCATTATGGAAATGAATATTCTATGACTCCAAATAAATATCAAACTACATTATCCAGAAAATGCATAGATGAAGGTGCAGACATAGTTGTTGGGAGTCATCCTCACGTACCCCAAGGCATTGAAAGTTATAACGGGAAGTTAATATTTTACAGTCTAGGAAACTGTGTCTTTGATCAGTCACACCCAATTACAAAGGACTCCATAGTTGTACAAC
>JAEYQZ010000254.1 GCA_023409695.1 Methanobacteriota archaeon
ACATTAATTTTAAATTGTTTGGTGATTTAATGCAAAAAGCGCTGGAATATGTGGATGAAAATCTTGACACATTTATTGAAGACCTTAAATCAATATGTTCAATTCCATCAATATCTTCACAAAATGAAGGTATAAAAGAATGTGTAACAAGGATCAAGGAAATCCTTGAAGAATCAGGATTAAATGTTAAAGTACTGGAATTAGAAGGAGCTAACCCCTTAATTTATGGGGAATACAAACCTGAAAATTACGATAAAACAATTATTTTTTACAATCACTATGATGTGCAGCCTGCGGATCCTCTTGAGTTGTGGAAAAGCCCGCCTTTCGAGCCTGCAATTAGAGACGGTAAATTATTTGCAAGGGGAGTTGCAGATAATAAAGGAAATATAATAGCTCGAGTTAAGGCCGTAGAATCTATTTTAAAGACAATGGGTGATCTTCCGGTAGCTGTGAAATTCGTTTTCGAGGGTGAAGAGGAAGTTGGCGGTGTTTCACTTCCAGAATATGTTGAAAAATATAAAGATCTTTTTAAAGCGGATATTGGTGTCTGGGAATCTGGTGATAGGCACGAAAATGAGAGGCCGTCTGTTAAACTTGGTTACAAAGGGATGACATTTTTTGAATTTTCTGTGAAGAAAGCGGATAAAGATGTGCATTCAGGTAGGGCGGGCTTAGTTCCAAGCCCCATTTGGCGGTTAATTGAATTTTTAAGTAGTCTTAGGGATGAAAAAGGTAAAATCTTAATTGAAGGGTTTTACGATGACATCAATATAAGTAAAGAAGATGAAGGGCTTTTAAAGGAAATTCCTTTTGATGATGATGAGATGAAGGAAGAATATGGGCTAACTGAATTTGCAGGGAAATTTGAAGGATTTGAGGCCCTGAAATCATTATATCTAAAGCCGACATGTAATATCGACGGCATATATTCTGGTTACATTGGACAAGGGACTAAAACTATCGTTCCAAGCGAAGCCCTTGCCAAAGTGGATTTTAGACTTTTCCCAGGGCAGACACCTGAAAAACTCCTTGAAAGCCTCAATAAACATGTGGAAAAGCATGGATTTACAGATATTGATATCAAATATTTTTATGGCTACGAAGCCGCTAAAACAGATGCATCTTCATTTGCAGTGGATATAATTAGGGAAGCTACAAGAAAAACATACGGTGTGGAACCTTTAATTTATCCAATATCAGTTGGAAGCAGCCCTATTTATAATTTCATAAATAAATTAGGTATTCCTACTGTTTCTACAGGTACTGAATACTGGGGTTCGCTAGTACATTCTCCAAATGAAAATATAAGGATAGAAGACTTCAGGCTTGCGGTTAAAAATATTGTAAATATAATTGGTGAGTTATCTAAACAGTAAATGGCTTAAAATAATAAATTTAAAAAAAAAGATTTAATAAGGTTTTATATTGTTATAGTAATCTTCAAAACGGGACCTGTAATTTTTAAGGCCGCGCAGGATCTGTTCATCGCTTTTACCAACCAAACGTCTTAAAGGACAGTGAACAGACACGATAATTTCGGCGACATCTTTTATGTATCTAACTTCAATCTCCACTTTTTCTTTTTTACTAAACTCATGTCTATTCAGCGTCTCTTCAACGTCTTTACATATGCTTTTAGGTAATTCATCATCTGAAAATATTATGGCGCAGTCACGAGCAGTCTGGATACTTTCGGCAGTATCGTATTCTTTTATACCTTCAAACCTGAGCATGATATCACACGTAATACTTTATTTTTTAAATGTGATATATTTTTTACTAATATTTATAAAATAATTTGATTAAGTGATGGTGGCGTATAGTTTATTCCATTACTTGTAAATGCTGTATTTATCTTAAAATTTGAGCATGATAACAAGTAATACTTTATTTTTGGATGTGATATATTTTACTGAAATATTAGGAATGATTTATTGACAGATTTAAAGGTGTATATTTATTCAATTTTAGTAAATGGGGTATTTACCTTCGAATATGAGTATGATGACAAGTTATACTTTATTTCTAAGTCTGATATTTACTGAATGTAAAAATTTTAGGTAATTGATTTAATGGCATGTATTTTATTCAATTACCGTAACTGATGCATTATATTAATCAGTATATGTATGAAAATTTGCAATTAAGATTTATATAATAAATGACAAATTAACTACGGTGATACTCGGATATTTAAAAGAGTGAATTTTAGTATTTCTAATGTATTGTAAGAAAACAATGGTTTAACAAAATTAGAATTAAACCAATGGAGAAATTATAAAAAATTAATTAAAGAATTTTAAGTGCATATTATAAAAAATAAAACATAATTTAAAAGATAAACTTAATTTTAAATATTTTCATGATTTTTAAATAAAACAATTAAAACGTTTCAAACTCTTAGGGGAAAGATTTTTATCATGGACTTCCCATAGTATAAGAGGCGAATAATTATGGAGAATTAAAATATGACATGTAGTATATTAGTTGGTGGCGCCTGGGGAGATGAAGGTAAAGGTAAATGTATCACTTATCTTTGTGACAATGATAAACCAGATATTATAGCAAGAGCTGGTGTGGGTCCAAACGCAGGCCACTCTGTTGAAATTCACGGCGAAAAATATGGATTAAGATTAACTCCTTCTGGATTTGTACATACTGGTGCAAGAATGCTCATTGGAGCAGGAGTACTGGTTGATCCTGAAGTTTTCATGCATGAAATGGAATATTTAAATAAATATAACGTCCGGGATAGGACTTTTGTTGATTATAGATGCGCAATTATCGAAAACAAACATAAAGAACAGGATCAGGCTTCTGATTATCTTAAAAATAAAATAGGAAGTACTGGAACTGGATGCGGGCCTGCAAACTCTGACAGAGTTATGAGGACTATAAAACTTGCAGAACAATATGAAGAACTTGAAGATTACTTAACAAATGTTCCTCAAGAAGTAAATGACGCATTAGACGATGATAAAGAGGTTTTCATTGAAGGATCTCAGGGATTCGGTCTCTCTCTTTACTACGGTACATATCCATACGTAACAAGCAAAGACACAACAGCAAGCACATTTGCAGCTGATGTAGGCGTGGGACCGACCAGAATTGATGAAGTAATAGCTGTTTTTAAATCTTATATAACCCGAGTTGGTGAAGGACCTTTTGCAACTGAAATTACACAGGAAAAAGCTGAAGAAATGGGTATCGAAGAATACGGAACCGTAACTGGCCGTAGAAGAAGAGTAGGACTATTTGACATGGAACTTGCAAGAGAATCATGCATGATAAACGGTGCAACTCAAATCGCATTAACCTGTGTAGATAAACTTTTCCCAAACTGTGAAAATGTAACAGACTATTCTAAACTTCCAGGAGAAGTTAAAAAGTT
>JAEYQZ010000014.1 GCA_023409695.1 Methanobacteriota archaeon
GGAATACTCGAGGGTTGGAACAAAGCAGGAGATGTACCAGGCCATAGACATGGAATCCAAACTAAATAATGTACTTTTTAATCTGAATGATTTAATTGAAAGAAGCTGTGCTGAAATTACACATGACCCGCTTCCAGTAGTGTTTGGTGATAAGAGTCAGCTTTTACTTTTGTTTCAAAATTTGATTACAAATGCTATAAAATTTAGAAAAAAAGATGAACCTCCAAGAATTCATATCTCCGCTGTCGAGGACCTTGAGAAGAAGGGATATATATTTTCAATCGCTGATAATGGGATTGGGATAGAAGAACAGTATTTTGACCGGATTTTTACTATTTTTCAGCGTTTGCATACAAGAGATGAGTATCAGGGGACTGGAATTGGGCTTTCTGTTGCGAAGAAGATTGTTGAGAGGCATGGGGGCAGGATTTGGGTTGAGTCTGAGTTTGGTGAGGGGAGTGTGTTTTATTTTAGTATTCCTGTTGGGGAATCAGAAATTACTAATAGGAGTTGAGTATTTTAATATGAGGATAATGATTGTCCTATTTTCTATTACTATTATCCCTTTTATAATAATGTTTAACCAGATACTCACTTATAAACTCAACTTTCTCGCATTTAAACCTCAAATCCTCATCTAAATGTCCAAACAAAGGAATGCCCTCGCCCAATAAAATCGGCACGGTGGTAATTATCATCTCATCAATTAAATCTTCTTTTAAAAACGATTGAATGGTCCTGCCGCCGTCAACGTATAAATTTTTGATTCCTTTCGCTTCAAGGCGCTTTAATATGTCTCTTAAGTCTCCGTTAACAATTTCGGCTTTGCCCTTTAATTCTGGGGGAACGTTCTCTAAAATATTGCTTAAAACAAATACTGGTCTATTGTAGGGCCATGGCTCGAAACTTAGAGCTGTTTCATAGGTGTTTCGGCCCATTAAAATCGCATCAATTCTAGATATAAACTCGTCATACCCAAAGTCGCTGTTATCTGGATTGGGAATATTGATAAGCCATTCTATATCTCCATCTGACCTGGCAATGAACCCATCAAGACTTGTTGCAATATAGATAACTGTTCTCATTTTATCTCCTGCTAAATTTGTTAAAATAGCCTGCCTAAGGCTCCTTTTTTCTATTACTTTTCATGATAAGTATGTTATCTAAATCAGAAATAATTTTGGTCAAAATTTTTTACTATTGCTAGTACAAGTTCAAAAAAAATCAAAAATTAAACTTCATCAAAATTTAAAAAGAGTTAAAATTGTTTTTATTAAATTCATTATAATATAAAAAAGTAAATTACATTTAAAAAATGTAATTAGAGCTCTAAAATCATCTCACCTGCTTTTTTGGCATTTTTAAATCCAGGATCCAACTCCTGAGCTACATTATAATACTTTAATGCCTCTTGAAGATTTCCAAGTTCCATAAGGACAACGCCGATGTTGTACAGTGCTGCGGCCTCTTTTGGGTTTATTTCTATTGCTTTATTAAAGCACTGGATTGCTGCGGGATATGCCTTAAATTTAGCTATGGCGGCCCCTTTATTGTTCCATGCAGTGGTGTCCTCAGGGTTTGCTTTTATAGCGTTTTCATAAGGTTCTATTGCTTTCCGATATTTTTTTATCTTTTGCTGTTCATAAATGGCCAGGGCTAATATGGCTATGAATGGTATAATGTAAATATAGAAGACTGGGTCTTTTGCATAAACTGGTTGGAACAGGTAGATGTATGCTATTATTATGCCCCAGAGTATCATAGCAATCCACATACCTGGATGATATGACCTGTTTTGATAACCTTTTCTCTGAAATAGTCCGTCTATAATGTTCCAGATACCAAGCGGGGCAAAAAATATGTATGGTATAATGGGTGCTTCAGTTAAAAATGGGTAAGCAGAATATGCTAAGAAAAATATGCCAATTATCAGTTGAAACTTGCTCTCTATCTTTTTCATTGAATCATTCCTATTTTCCCTTTCTATCGGTGAATTTTAGGGTAAACTTATATTTCATTGTTGTTATGCGTATTGTTTTGATCTTATAAAAATTATATGATAAAAAATTCATTTAAAAAATCAAACTATGAACAAAAATTAGAAAGAGATTTAACGGCTGAATCTCTCACCATTTAATGAAACTCCTGAGATTCTATCTTTATTTCCTCTTTGTAATGTTTCAACCATTTTCGGTTCGTTTATCGGTCCGAATAGACATCTGAACAAGAAATAGGACTAATCCTAAAATTAAAATAGTTAAGGGTCCTCTATATACTGATTGATAACCTATTAAAGGTATTATCCAATAAAGAGATACCATAAGTATTCCACTTACAAGCAGTAGTCCTATTTTTAACTTCCAAGGTTTCATAATATTCACTATTATTATGTTTATGTAATAATTGATTACTGCTTGTATAATCATTTCTATTTTTTAAACATTTTTTAAAATTAGTTTAAATTCATAGAACTTTTTCATAATAATTTAAATAAAAAAAATTCGAAGCTAAAATCCTTTAAAATCGTAAAAAAGGGATTAAAATTAGAATCAGTTTTGATTTTCCTCTTCCAAACTAAAGGTTTGTTTATGCTAGTTTTTAATTTTTAAACTGCAATTACTATGGATAAATGTTGATTATCATGAAAAACAGCTATTTTTATATTCTAATCATGTTTACATGGAAATATATAGGTTGTAAAATCTGGTAAAATTGTTTCCATTAAAAGATAACTTGCTATTTTTTTTACATATTATTTTTAGTCAGATTTGAGTTTCAAGTCCAGTTTTTATGTTTATTTCTTTCTGGCCGGATTATCTTTATAATTATATTCTAAGTCATACATATTAATAATATTATAATTAGTAACATAAATCAATAAAATAAGGGATGAATTTTGCATGGGTTATCAAAAACTTGTCAAAAATCATAGATTTTTGACGCATGCAAAAACTACGTTTTTGCTGTTCAGGAAATCGTAGATTTCCTTCAACATCGAAAACCTCTGGTTTTCGAAAGTTTCAGTTTTTGGGACCCCCCAGAAATAAAAAATTTTTTTGAGGATTTCGAGGGCCCAAAAAACAAAGCTTTTGGAGGTTGAATAATGGATATATCTGATTATTATGACGTAATATTTAAAAGAAGGTCAGTTAAAAAATATGATCAAACTCCACTTGATGAAAAAACTTTAGAAGAAATTTCAAATCAGATAAAGAGTTTAAAACCTATGTATGATAACATCAAAACTGAAGTGAAAATTATACCGTTAGAACAAGTTGAGACGAAAAAGAAACAGGCACCGCACTATATAGTAATATTTTCAGAGCCTAAGGGTGATTATCTAGTCAATGCAGGTTATATGCTGCAGCAGATGGACCTTTTCCTGTCGGGAAATGACATAGGCA
>JAEYQZ010000054.1 GCA_023409695.1 Methanobacteriota archaeon
CCGTGTCTCCTCATATAATCTGCTATTTCTGCTGCCTGTTTCCTTGCAGGGTCGTATGCAGGATCATCAAACATGTCAGCAGGTCCTACAAGTTCACCGTCTGCAATCTGGAATCCAAGAGCCATGACTCGTGGAGGTCCGTCAAATCTTACAGGATAAGCATTTTTCTGTCCTACAGGCATTAATGGGCCGTTGTGTGAACCTCTCATCCATCCGCCAACTAAGTGTGGGAATGCAAATGGTTCTACAACTTCTCCAGCGGCAGGGAATCCTGATTGTGACCTTACAATTGCAACTGGGTCGTCTTTACCAACATAGGATCCAGCCATTAAGTTTAATCTTTCTGTACTTATTGCAGCTGCTATTTCATTGTCGTCTTTTCTTATAACACGTTTTATTACGTATCTGCTTATTGATCCAAGAAGTGCAAGTGCATCGTACATTTCTTCAGGACAGTTCATTATAACTTTTTTGTGTTCCATTACATCAAATATTTCAAATTTGTATCCGTTGTGTAATGAAGGGTCTATTACAAGTCCAGCTGTATTAAAAGGGTCTGCAAACATTCTAAAAATAGGTAAGTTAAATGCGCCAGGCTCTGTTTTATCGCAACAGAAAACAACTACAGGGTCACTTGGCCTTTCTTTAAATTCCATCTCTGCCACACCAGGGCCCATTCCTTTAATGTTTCCCGAGAATGTGTCTGAGAGAAGATCTTGACCTGCACCATAAAGTTTTAAATCTTTTGCGATTGCAGTTGCTTCCATAAATGCATTAAATGCTAATTCATGGATTTCTTTGTTTTCTTCACCCTGTTTATGGGTCATTATAAGTTCTGTGTCGTCCCCACAGTTGGTTACATAATAGTCTATAAGAAGTTCTTCTTCTTTTGCCTTTGCAAGGATTTCTTCACATTTTGCAAGTAATGCCGGATGAGCTATTCCATGTCCTGCAACACTTCCAACGTCTGCTTTAATTACACTAATTGTAGTTTTCATACAAAAATTCCTCCAATTATTATAAAAATCTTTGATTTTTGAAGTTGAGGAAAATGCAATGCATTTTCTGAACCCAAAAAATCTGTCAAAAATCTATGATTTTTGACGCCGTGAAAATTTTCAATTTTCCCAGGCTTCGATTTTTTGAGGTTGAGGAAATATTCTATTTCCGAACCTTTTGAAATCTCCGATTTCGAATGCCCGAACACTTCGTGTTCGACGGCACGAAAATCTTTAATTTTTGTGGTTGTAAAAAACTGATTAAAGGTGGATTCAGTTATTTCAAATGAACAGTTTAAAGTTCAAAAATATTAAAAACATTGATACCGTTTATATCACCCTTAACTCTATAAAAAATATGATTCTGTATCAATATAAAACTTACTATGTCACTGTTTTCCTGAAATTTTCTAGAATTTTATTTAATATTAAATAGTCATGTTAGAAATCTATTATACTTATAAATTTATTATACTTAGTGATTTAATTAATTTACAGATTGAATAAAATAATTTAATTAATAGTAGACTGGATTCATAAAATTTAAGGTTATATACTAAAAATTATTTAGATTCTATTTTACTTTTAACCTCAAGGGCCATTTCCATTGTAGTTGCATTGCCCCCACAGTCGCAGGTTACTACTTTACGTTCACGCAAAACATCAATCAGCGCATTTTCAACTGCACGAGCTGCATCATGCTCTTCAAGATAATCAAGCATTAATACGGCAGATAATATCATTGCAGAAGGGTTTGCAATATTTTTTCCAGCGATATCTGGTGCTGACCCATGTACTGGTTCAAATAAGCCATTATTTTCTCCAATATTGGCCGACGGTATTAAACCAAGACCACCGACAAGTCCTGCGCCTTCATCTGAGAGTATATCTCCATATAAATTTGTTGTGACAACTACATCAAACATATGGGGGTTAGTAATGAAAAACATTGCTGTTGCATCAACATAACGGTCATCTGTTTCAATATCTTTGTAGTCTTCGGCAATTTTGTAAAAAGTGTCTTTAAATAAACCATCTGTTTTTTTAAGGACGTTTGCCTTGTGAACTGCTGTAACTTTATTTCTACCCGTATTTTTAGCATATTCAAAAGCGACTCTGCAAATTCTTTCACTCGATTCCTTTGTAATAACTCTTGTAGCAGTTGCACCCTCTTCTGTTTCTTCTTCAATACCCGAATAAAGGCCCTCAGTATTTTCTCTTACAATAATAAAATCAAGATCATTAAAAATACTCTTCACACCAGGATAAGATTTAACAGGTCTCAAATTAGCATAAAGATCTAACTTTTTTCTAAGTGTTATAATAGCACTTTTTTGACTACGAATTGAAGTTACAGCTCCAAACAATGCTGCATCAGAATTTTTTGCAATCTGGATTGTTTCATCAGGTATTGTAGTTCCAGTTCTTCTAAAACATTCTTCTCCAGCACGTGCCTCTTTATAATTGAATTGAATATCTAAAGCGTCTAAAACCTGTAGCGCTGCATCCATAACTTCTTTTCCAATGCCATCTCCAGGTATAACTGCTATATCATACATTAACTCACCCAAATATCCTTTTATATAATATACATCGTTATGTATAAAATATACTTTTAATTTTATATCTTAAATTCATTTTTTAAAATGTTTTTGAATCTCAAATTAAGTCAATCCATCCATTTAATATTTTTAGGATATTAAAATAGTTAATATGATTTTATATCTATTTTATGTAATTTAGATTACATATCTCTATTTAAAATAAAACTGTGTTCATTTAAATCCATTAAAACCAGGATAAAGAGTGGTCCGGCACCCTTTTAGAAGCATCAAATGTGGAATAGCTTAAGGGTACCATTGTATAGTATAACTTCAAAGAATATAAATTAAATGGTATTTGTGACATATGTCACATTGTTATAAATTAAGACTATTTTAGATGATAACTGGTTATTATAATTAAATAATTAAATTATTATTTTGAAATAAGAGATAATTAAACATGTGATTTCATATAATAAGGACAACTAATCAATTGTTCATATTATTAATTATTTTTAGCAGTTATTTTATAACAATTATGAAGAAACTTTGTGCAAACTTATATTAATGTTAAATATCACATAACAACTTAATTAAAACCATCTTTTGCACATAATACTTTTACTAAGATACTTATATCAAAAATGAGGTTTAATTAAACGAGGTGTGATATAATGTGGGATATATTCCAATCCATTGGAAGCATTACCAAAGTTAAGGAAAAAGGATCATTTAGAAACTACCAAAAAAAGCTTGAAGGATATCAAGAAAACGAAGCCAGCGTTTTAATTGATATGGGCGTGTTATGTTTCGAGAATGAAAACTTTGACAAATCGCTACAGTATTTTGAAACTGCTCGTCGAATATATTTTAATCTTGATGAAAAAGAAGCTGAAGCTTTTGTATCAGACCTAATTGGAGATGTTTATCTTAGTACACGGGAAATAGATAAAGCTTTAACAGAGTACCAGAGATCATTTAGACGGTATGCTTCAGTAAAATCACCCATGAAAAATGAGATGTTTGAGAAAATAAAAGAAACTGAAGACATAAAAGAAGCTATAGAGCTTGCAAGTGAAGATAAAATAAACGCCAAGATAGAAGAAGAGTCTAATTATGAAGATATAGATGAAGAATTCATTGATAACAGTCCTGATGAAGAGGAGTACATAGAAGAAAGATACACATGTAAACTTAATTATGAAAAAATAGCTCCTAAAATAGAAAATCTTATGAGTATAATTAAAAAACGATATGCAGTTAAAGAATACCTGGAAAATAGATATGAAATAAATTATATCAGAAAATCCCTTGTTGAAGCACATAAAAACCTAGAACATGAAAAAGAAGCAGTACTATTTTTAATAATGGGTAATTTTTTCCTTAAAGAGGAAAAAACATACAGTGCTATGCAAAATTTTAAAGATGCATTTAATCTATTTTATGAAATTGGAAATAATGAAGGAAAAGCATTTTCCCTTCTTCTTTTAGGGATAACATACTGCGTATTAGGTAAAGAAGATAAAATATACAGCATATTTAAAGAAGCAATAAATATTCTTGAGGAGTTAGAAGATATAGAAGGAAAATCAGCTGCAATAGATATTATAAATACATTATACAGTGACGATATATGTTTGGAAAACGAACATGACCATGCTGTTATCACCTAAGCTATTAAACTCCTTAATTTTATATTATTTTTAATTTAAACCCATATCCCATATTAGTTTAGCTATTAACTTTCAAAATGTTATAAGAGGATACTAATTAGTTATTTTATAAAAATAAATTTTTAATATAACTCGTTATTATTCCATTAAATATATTCCAAATGAAAGACAAATAATATATAAAAACCATCTAAATGCCAAGATTTGTTCTAAAATTGTAGTTATGTTAAATTATAATCTGTAGATTATAGATACTCAAACAGGTGTATAAAATGGAAAGGGAAGAAAATATTAAAAGACTAATCCAGAATTTTAAGGATAATGATGAGCATGTTCAGCATCAAACTTCAGAGCTTCTGGAGGAAATTGGAGAGCCTGCTGTAGATGAACTTATTCAAGCCCTAGAAGATGAAGATAAAAACGTTAGAAGAGGAGCTGCGCTTGCTCTTGGAGAAATTAAAGATGATAGAGCCATAAAACCGCTTATAAAAACCCTCAATGATGAAAATAAATGGGTTAGACGACAAGTTTCAGGTGCCCTGGGAAATATGGGAGATGCAGCCGTAGACCCCCTCATTGACTCTTTAAATCACCCTAACTGGCGTGTTAGAGGAGGGGCAGCATGGGCACTTGGGCAGATCGGGAATAAAAAAGCTGTTGAACCCCTTATAAACGCGCTAAATGATGAAAGTGGTTTTGTTAGAAGTGGAATCGCATGGGCACTTGGACAATTAGGGGATAAACAGGCCATTGAGCCTCTAAATAAAATTACAGATGATAAAAGTACTTTCGTTCGTAAAGTAGCAAAGGTGTCCTTAAAAAGATTAGAATAAAGACATTTTACCTCATAAATTTTTATTATTAATATTTAACCTTACTTAATTTTATCAACAGTTATATCCAGTTCATATACATTTAACTAAAAATTATCTTGAGATATAATCAATCAATATTCATCAATTTATAAAAAATAATAATTACTTTTAATAATCATCATTACATATAATATTCAAGCATAAAGTTGGACTTTAAAGTATTGTTTAATTACTTTTTTTAATCTAATAATTTGAAGGTGTTATATTGAAAGTTAGTATAATCGGCGCAACAGGAAGAGTAGGCAGGGCTGCAGCATTCTGTCTGGCTGAGGAAAACTCAGTTAATAAATTAGTGCTTATAGCTAGAGAAGAAAGCGTTGATAAAATAAAAGGAGAATCATTAGATATTTATGACGCACTTGCTGCAAAAGGAGTATATGTTTCTATAAAAACTTCTTCTGATCTTAACAGTATTGAAGGTTCAGATGTAGTTGTTTTAACTGCAGGAGCTTCAAGAAAGCCCGGAATGGAAAGAGCAGATTTAGGCACCCTTAATGCAAAAATAGTCGCAGATTATGCAAGAAAAATTGCAGAAATCTCTCCAGATTCAATAATACTTGTTATAACCAATCCAGTAGATGTTATGACATATGTAGCTTTAAAAGCATCAGGATTTAGTAAAAATAAAGTTTTTGGCCTTGGAAATCACCTGGATTCCTTGAGATTTAAAAACTATATGGCAAAACATTTCCACGTGCATGTAAGCGAAATACACACCAGGATAATCGGCCAACACGGTCCCCACATGGTTCCCCTCATAAGTTCAACATCTATTGGGGGTATTCCAATTGAATATTATTCTGCATGGGATTACTTCACAGGTTACAAACCATTTGATATTAAAAAAACCATTGAAACTGTAAAAAATGCAGGTAACAACATAATCAGTAAGAAAGGTGCAACAGAATATGGGCCCGCATTTGCTATTTCCAACATCGTAACTACAATTTTAAACGATGAAAGGAAAATATTAACAGTCAGTGCATATCTAGAGGGAGAAATAGAAGGCATAGATGATGTTTGTCTTGGAGTACCTGTTAAACTTGGAATAGAAGGTATAGAAGGGATACTACCAATAAAAATGAGTGAAGATGAACGAGACAGTTTCGTGAAAGCTGCAGAAATGGTTAAAAAAGATACAAAAAAGATTATGGAAAATTTAGATTTAGATTCAAAAGATCCATAATACCTCATTTTTGTTATATATTAGTTTAAATAAGCTCTTTTTAATATTCAAATGCATTTAATCCACAAGATTAAATCTAATTTTATATGAAAATAAAAAAATAATGGATTTATTTAGGTACCATTTCCAGTTGTAGATTTTGTAGGTTTTATAGGTTTAGTTGGATTTGAGCTAGAATTATTTGAACCAGATGATTTATTTGTGGTATTTGTAGCTACATGTTTTGTACTGTTATAACTGCTTGAGCTAGTGGATTTACTTTTTGAATAATCGGAACCAGTATCGCTGGAATAATTTGAGCTATTTGTTGAATTATTAGATATAGAAATATTAGGAATCATTTGAGTATTTTGAGATGCGAAAATATATCCAATAACACCGAGCAAGATGAATATTATCAATACCAACCCAATGGTCAATTTTTGCATTATGTTTCTCTCCTTGAATTTTAAATGATTGTGAGATATATTTTGAAGTATCAATCTGTTATATATTAATTTATTGGAATATGAATAAATGCCATTTATAAATTTTTAATAGACCACATCACAAAACTTTATATAAGTGTTCAATTATATCATTCATTAATACCTATATTTTGAACATTGTATAAAAAAAATAAAAATATGAACCATCTTTTCAGAAATATATCATTTTCGGCAAATAGTTTCCGGTAAGTTTATATAATATTATTTTAAAATAGTATCAGCTTAGAGTAACTACAAAAGAGTCTAACAAACAGAGGAAACAAATATGACTACAATTGGTATTTTAAATTTACAAGGAGATGTTTCTGAACATTTTGAAGCCATGAAAAAAGCTGCATGTGACATAGACAAAAATATAAATGTTTTGAAAGTGAAAACCAGCGAAGAAGTTTCAAAGTGTGATGGTATCGTAATCTCCGGTGGAGAAAGCACAGTTATCGGGAAATTAATGGAAAAAACTGGTATTAAAAAGGCAATAGTAGACCAGAATATACCTGTAATGGGAACATGTGCCGGGATGGTTCTCCTTGCAAAAAAAACCGATTATGAGCAGCCTTTGCTTGGATTAATTGACATGGAAGTTAAAAGAAACGCATTTGGACGACAAAAAGTTTCATTTGAAGATAATATTGAAATTTTTGGTAAAAAATTCAAAGGCGTTTTTATAAGAGCACCCTACATTGAAAAAGTAGGAGAAAATGCAGAAATACTCTCAAAGTATAATGATAAAATTGTTGCAGTAAAAAGTGGAAAAAATATTGCCACAGCATTCCATCCAGAGCTTACAGGCGATACAACAATCCACGAGTACTTCATAAAGGAGGTATTAAGTTGTGCGGAATAGCAGGAGTTGTATTTAAAGACAAAAAACTTCATCCAGTAGGAGAAATCATGACCAGAATGCTTGATGCCCTACAACATAGAGGCCCAGATTCTGCAGGTTTTTCAATATATGGAGGCCTTGGATTAGCAGAAAATGAATATCTGTTAAATATTGAGGTAAAAGAAAAGCCTGATCTTTTAGATCAAGTTAAAGAAGCAGTAAACACAGTTACACAGATCGAATCAGAAGAAATAATTCCATCCGTGGAAAACTACAACATTTACAGATGTAAAATAGCCCTTAATTCATTTGAGGAACTTAAACCCCTCATTATGGATGTGGATAAATTAGAAGATGTAATTGTACTTAATGGAAGCCATTCTTTTGAAATGATTAAAGATGTGGGATCTGTAAAAGAAATTGCAGATAGATATGATACTTATTCAAAAATGGGAACCCATGCAATAGGCCATACAAGGTTTTCCACCGAAAGTATAGTTGATCGTTATCATGCACATCCATTCCAGAGTTATATTACAGCAGACATAACTGTGGTTCACAATGGTCAAATTACCAATTACTGGAAAATAAGGGATCCTTTAGAAAGAAAAGGACACATATTCGAAACTAATAACGATACAGAATGTATTGTTCACTACATAGCTGATAAATTACATGAAGGTTACAAACTTGAGGAAGCCTTAGAACAATCAGTAAAAGATATGGATGGCCCATTCTCATACATCGTTGGAACACCAAATGGTGTTGGAATAGCCAAAGATCAATTAGGACTTAGACCGGGTGTTCTTGCTGAGAATGATGAAGTGTTTGCCATAGCCTCTGAAGAGGTTTCTCTCCGTGCAGTAATGGATACACATGATATAGACCAAATATCACCAGGAGAAACAAGGGCATATACAATTTAACAGGTTTAGGTGATTTCATGAGTGAAATAGTAATTGATGCTAATGCAAAAGAACCAAGGGAAATAAATCGTGCCATTAAAAAAGCTGCCAAAGAATACGATAAAATCATTATAAAAAATCCAAATGCTATGCATTACATGCTTGCAGGGCTTACAGACTCAGTTGAAGTTGTAATTGAAGGTTCAGCAGGTTACTTTGCAGGTACTATGATAGATGGTGCTAAAGTACACATAACCGAAAATGCAGGGTGGTTCCCAGCAGATAACATGACTGGCGGAGAAGTCATAATTGACGGAGCAGCTGGAGATGGTGTTGGACAGGGCATATACGACGGTACTGTTGTTGTACGAAGAAATGTAGGATCCAGAACTGGAGAAATAATGAAAAATGGTACCATCATAGTTGGTGGAAACTCTGGATTTATGAGCGGCCTTTTCATGATGGGAGGACGTATAATTGTGCTTGGAGATATTTCAGATGACGCTGGTGAATCCATAATAAGAGGAACCATATACGTTCTTGGTGATATAAAAAGCCTTGGTAAAAATGCCAAAATTGAAGAAATTGACGATGAAGATAAAAAAGAACTTAAAGAACTCTTACCTGCTTACGGATTTGAACTAGAAGAAGGAAAATATGACGAGTTCAGAAAAATAGTTCCAAGAAGTAAACGACCTTTCTATGGTAAAGATACAGAGGAAGGATAAGGGGGAGATACTATTACACAAGAACAAAAAGTCGCAATGGTTGGAACACCATGCCAAATGGTTGCAGCAACTAAAATGGACAAACTCCTTGATGAAGAATTCCCAGTAGACATTAAAATCGGACTTTTCTGTATGGAGAACTTCTCTTATTCATACATGAAGGAAATGCTTAAAGAATACGATGTGAATATAAAAGATGTTACAGAGTGCAGAATCGAAAAAGGATTCGCATGGTTCTTTTTAACAGAAGATAGAACTGTGAAAATCCCTTTAAGTAAAGCAAAAAAGTGCGTTCGTAAAAACTGTACAGTATGTATGGATTTCACATCAGAACTCTCAGATGTATCAGTTGGTTCTGTAGGCTCTCATGAAGGGTGGTCCACAGTTATAATAAGAACTGAAAAAGGGTTAAAACTCATAGAAGCTGCAGAAAAAGATAATTATATTCAAACCAAACCAATTGGAGATGCCGGTCTCAAAGTAATGGAAAAACTTGCAAAAGAGAAAAAAAGTGAAAGCAAGGAAGAAATTAAAAAAAGAGAAAGAGTTGGAAGACCTGTATTATACAGAAGGGAAATATTTGGAGACGAATATGAAACTGAAGTTTCAAACTGCAGTTTTCAGGACTTAAAAGGAGACGTAGTAGATATAGGTGCATGTGTCCTCTGCGGAGCATGTGTTTATGCATGTCCTGAAGAAGCGGTTGCAATAAAAGACAGAAAACCTGAACTTGTAGGTAAATGCGTTGAAGGATGTAACGCATGTTATGTTGCATGTCCTAGAACATATATTCCAGATGAAATATTAAGCAAAGAAGCGGATAACAAACCGTTTGGGGACTACATCAAAATATTATCTGTAAAAGCACATATGGTAAAAGGTCAGGATGGAGGAGTTGCAACAGCTCTCCTAACCTATGCATTATCCAGCGATATGGTTGATAGTGCCATGATTGTAGATAAAAGCAGTACTGAGCCATGGAAACCTGAAGCAAAACTTACAGACAACATAGCAGAAGTTCTTAAGGCTTCAGGAACTAAATACTCAGCTTGCCCAATTTTTAAACCACTTAAAGAATCTAAAGAAGGAGGAAGTTAAATGCCATTCAAGGTAGAAAGAAACAACGAACTTTGTAGAAGAAATTTCGACAGACCAGGTTGCTGCTGGTACATGTGCGACAATCGAAATGAAGAACTCTGCAAAAACTGTTATTCATGTTTTAACAACTGTCCTCATGGAGTTTATGAGATAATTGACGATCAAGCATATCCTATAAATCATGAAAACTGTGTTGGATGCAGAATTTGCGAAGAAATGTGTCCAAACAGCGCTATTGAAGTAATTGCTGTCCCAGAAGACAGAAGAAATGTCTGGTCATTTGCAGACCT
>JAEYQZ010000072.1 GCA_023409695.1 Methanobacteriota archaeon
GTTGTTAGCATTAATTTTCCTCCATATTTAAAGAATCTCTATAAAATAATGTATCTGCGAAAATAAAAACATTAGTAGAATATTTAATTCCAATCATATTAAGTAATAAAAGGATAACTATTATTAAATGAAGTATGTATGTCAATAATACGAATAGGAAGTTATATTTAATTAAATTAAATATAATGTGATTTAATGGAATTAATAGGTTATTAAGGTGATTATCATTCTGAAAACAGACTTTATTCCCAAATTTAGGTTTAGGTGTGTATAATGGATACAAAGCACTTTATTTCATTTATTTTATTATTTATAGTTGTTGCTTCTTTGTTATCTTCCACTGTTACAGCTTCAGATCAAAAGGGTAGGAGTTATTCTATTCCTTCTGCGAGTATTGACCTTTTTGTGGAAGAAAATGGTAATCTTCATGTAAAAGAAAAAATTCATTATTCGTTTATAGGGACATATAACGGTGTTTATCGTGATATACCCATTAAATCCGGAGAAAAATTAGAAAATCTAAAAATATATGCGGAAGGTGCTTATTGCTCTTATAATGTAACTAACCGTATAGATGAGAAGTTTATAAAGATTTTTCTTTACTCTGATTCTCAAAAGAGTGCCCCTATAAATGACAGGGATGTAGATGTTTTTATAGAATATGATTTCATTAATGTGATAAAGATCTACAATGATGTTGCCGAACTCCAGTATAAACTATGGGGGGAAGGATGGGAACAGGATGTAGGTCAGTTAACAGCTAATATTCATTTAAAATCAAATAATGGAGTACAATGCTGGTTAAATCCACCATATTTCGTTCAAAATACTACCTGGCATAATCAAACCATGAGTATCACTACTAAACCTATTTATTCAGCTAATTGGTTTGAGTTATTGATGGCAATACCTTCTGATCAGTTTTTAAATAGTACTCCCTATGCACTGAGGTTTAACTCAGATATACTTGGATACCTTGAAATTACTCAGAAAAACTATGAAAATGAATTAAATTTTAAAACAGGAGTATACTCTTTACTGACAATTCTAATACTTTTATGTGCACTTTTTCCATTATTCATTTATTTTAAATTTGGCAGGGAACCAAAAATTGATTATCTAAATGAATATGAGAGAGATTTGCCTTCTGACGATCCTCCTGCAGTTATAAATGCTTTATATGGTAGTGAATTAGTTGGAGATCCAGATATAAATGGATTTAGGGCAACAATAATGGATTTAATAGATAAGGATTATTTAAAATTTAATGAGAATCCTTCAAATGATGAAAATGATAAAAATTCTCTTGCTCTCAAAATAACATATAAAGATCCATTGAAACTTAAAAGTTTTGAAAGAGATGTCTTTGAATTCTTTAAAAAATTCGAGGAAAATCGTATTGTAGATTTAAATAAATTAAAGGATGAATTAAAAAAGAAAGAAAATGCAAAAGTTTTCATGCATTTTTATCTCAATTGGAAATATCATTTAAAAGAAGAATTTTTAGACAATGAAGCAGTTGAAAAAGTATTCCACAAAAAGGGAAATAGATATCTGAAGATATATGGATTGGTAGGATTAGAAGCAGCTTTTTTCCTGGTATTTTTAATGGGGGATAACCTTCCGGCAGCTATTTATACTAAATATGCCGCAATTATTCTGGGTATCGTCGCAATAATCTCTTTGGTTACTCCTGCAAAAATCCCCGGACAATGGACAGATTACGGCAGGTTAAATTATGAGAAATGGAAAAAATTTAAAAGATATTTAAAGGATTTCAGTATGATAAAAGAACACACTCCTGAGTCTATTGAACTATGGAATAAATATCTTGTTTATGCCACTGCATTTGGAATATCAGCTGAGGTTATAAAAGATATGGAAGAGATTTTTCCTCTAGATCAACTAGCTAGAAGTGCCATGTACAATTTCCATTATTGGGGTGGTTTTAATGCTATTTATATGGGAACGAACAGTGGTATGAGCGTCGGTTATGCTAGTGTCGGAGGTGGTGCAGGAGGGGGCTCTGGAGGTGGTGGAGGGGGAGCTTTTTAAATTAAGCTTCTTTAATCAGTCATTTGATTGTTTAATTCTTCCTTTATTTTCTTATGCTTAGCTGAAGTAGTTTTTAAAAGCTTGTCGAAGGTATCTGGTAGTTCTTTTTCCAGTATCTTAACGCCTTCTTCTGTAATGCCTCCTTTTGTGGCTACTCGTGAAATTACTTCTTCAAATCCCATATTTCCCTCACGAAGAAGTTTTGCAGTCCCATAAAGAGTCTTTATAACCATATCTTTAACTTCTTCTTCTGTAAAATTACTATTTTCAGTGCCTGATTCAGCAAATTTCATGAAGATCTCTGCAATAAATGCAGGGGCACAGCTTGTTAAGTCAGATCCTGATTCAAAATTTTCTTCCTCAATGATTTTCACATCACTAATTGAGCTGAAGAGATTATTTACAAAATCTGCTTCTTCTTCAGTTACTTTTTCATTGTGGCAGATAAGAGAAACACCTTCGTTAACTTTGGAGGTTAAACTAGGTATGACTTTGGTAATTTTTCCGGGAAATGCACTTTTAACATTATCTATGGTCAAAGCAGCTGCAATGTAGATAATATGAGAATCTCCTGAAAGTTCATCCTTCATTTCTTTAATTA
>JAEYQZ010000178.1 GCA_023409695.1 Methanobacteriota archaeon
TATATCAGCTTAAAGCTTTAATTACGAGGAAAATCATGATAGGTCTAAAAATTCCCAAAAACATGGCAAATGATGTGCGCAAAATTTTATTGAATCACTCACTACTGAACCTTGATGCTAGAATAAAACGTGAAGATGATTTTGTTATATTTCCCCTTAATGAAAAGCCAGATCCAGATATGCAGGAAATAATGGGACAAAAAGGTGAAATAATAGAAACTACCTTTGAAATGCAAAAAAAAGGCCCTAGAAGCCTTAAAGATTACCTGAAGGGTAAAATTGATGATAAAACAATTGATGAAATAAGGGGATCATTTGATATAATTGGAGATGTTGTTATTTTAGAGATCCCTGATGATCTGGAAAATTATAAGGAACTAATTGGGGAAGCTGCACTAAAATTTACAAAAAGAAAAGCAGTCTTTAGAAAAACAAGTGAAATTAAAGGAATTATACGGACAAGAGAACTGGAACATATCGCTGGAGAAGATGTATCTGAAACTGTTCACCAGGAATTTGGATGCAGATTAATGCTCGATGTTAGAAATGTATATTTCAGTCCTCGGCTGGCAACTGAGAGAAAAAGGGTGGCTGACAGTGTAAAAGATGGCGAAGTAATAGTGGATATGTTTGCAGGAGTTGGCCCATTTCCTGTACTTATTGCAAAAAGCCATAACGTGAAGATTTATGCCATTGATATCAACCCTGAAGCTTATAAATACGCAGAGAAAAATATCGAGCTTAATAAAGTCCAGGACAAAGTAATCCCAATCTTAGGAGATGTCAGGGAAGTTCTAGAAAATAAAGACGTTAAAGCGGATAGGATAATCATGAATCTCCCTGGAAGTGCATATGAATTTCTGGATACTGCGATGCAGCATATAAAACATGGAGGGATTATTCACTACTATGAGTTTTCTGAAAGTTTTGAAAAACCAGTTGAAAGACTTGAAGAAGCTGCTTACCCTAGAAAGGTTGAAATTCTTGATAAACGGAAAGTCCGTTCCAGAAGCCCTGGTAAATGGCATATGGGTATTGATGCGAGAATTTATTAATTCAAGTAAGCAAGTAAAATTTAAATAGTAAAGTTTTCTATATCTTATGTTTTCAATTAGAGATAATGTTAATTTTATACATAAGATGATTTGATATGCGCTGCGAGAAATGTGGAACTCAAAATCCTCCGAATTTTACCTACTGTATATTTTGTAAGGCAGAATTGGAACAAGGTGAAGAAGAAACAAATGGGTATTTAGTATGCAGTGAATGCGGGGGTTACTATGAACTTCAAGAAGGAGAAAACCCAGAAGACTTCACTGAATGTGAATGCGGTGGCCAGCTGGTATTTTACTGGTATAAAGAAGAGTTTATAAATGATATATAACCTAAAGATTATGTATGGTGTGACTAATGTTGTAAATTAGAATAAATTTAATTTTATTTTAATAATATTAAAATATAAGACATGTTTTTAAATCTATTCTTTATATTATGGGAGTTCTCAAGAAGTAAATAAGGATATATTTAAATAAAAAGAGAATTAACATTTTTTTATATAATAATATTCGTTAATATCTCTTATTAATTAGAAGGTGCCCCTAATATGTTTTGTAAAGACTGCGGAACTCAAAATCCAGATGATGCTAAATACTGTTCAAGCTGCGGTGAAAGATTAACATCGCCATTAGGAGAACAGATAACTCGATCACCGACTCCTACTAAAGAAGTTAAAAGTAATTATAATAAATGGATACGTGCTTTTGGCTTTATTTTTGGTGCTTTAACGTTATCTGGTTCTTTATCCTCAGGATGGCCCTACTATTTTCAATCTGGAATACAATTAGTTCTTATCTGTGAAGTCTTCATAACTTTAATGTCTATATTTTTGATTTTGTTAGTATCATTTCCTAATTATATGAATAATAAATTAGGTCATTGGATTGACATAGAAAGTAAATATATTGTAATTGTGGCTATTATAATACTACTACTGTTTCTAGCTGTAGGAATTGAACCAGAACCTTCTGTAGGCTGGTGGAACTATAATGGAACTTGGTAAACTAATTTGGAAAAAATAAAATTGATGTATTATAATTAATGGAGCTTAGATAAATTAAAAGGGCTCTAAAATACCTTCTTCAGTGATTATGCCTGTAATTAAATCATTTGGCACAATATCGAATGAAGGATTTTCAACTTCAGTTCCTTCCGGCGCAACTCTGCATTCGCCAAAGTAAAGGACTTCATTAGGGTCTCTTTCTTCTATTTTAGTATCATATATTGAATTTTCGAAGTCGAATGTACTTTTAGGGGCTGCAACGTAAAATGGCACATCAAACCGTTTTGCAGCAAGAGCAACCATCAATGTGCCTATTTTATTGGCAATTCCACCTTTAGCAACTCTATCTGCGCCGACAACTACTTTATTTACTTTTCCAGTCTGCATCATCCTTGCTGCAGCGTTATCCACGATTAACTTCACTGGAATATTTTCCTGCTGCATTTCAAAGACACTTAACTTTGCACCCTGGCAGAAAGGCCGAGTTTCATCACATATAACTTTAATTTTTTTGCCTTCTTCAAATGCGGCCCTTATAACTCCTAAAGCTGTTCCATAATCTACACAGGCAAGAGCTCCAGCATTACAGTGGGTTAAAATTGTATCTCCATCATCTATTACTTCTGCTCCGTGTTTTCCAATAGCCTTATTTGTTTCAATGTCTTCATCGTACATTTTTAAAGCTTCTTCAAGTGCATTATCTGATTTCAGCACTCTATCAACTGCCCAGAAAAGATTTACTGCTGTTGGGCGCGCAGCTTTGATTTCTTCTCCTGCATTTTCAAGGTCAACACCTTCTAATTCTGCAAGTGCCATTCCAAAGGCTGCAGCAACTCCTATTGCTGGGGCGCCGCGTACTTTCATGGTCTTAATGGCGTGAATCACATCTTTATAAGTTTTACAGCGGTAATAAACCAGTTCCTGAGGTAATTTAGTCTGATCGATGAGTACAAGTTGATTATGTTCCCAGAACATTGTTTTCATTAAAATTTCTCCTTAGATTAATATGTCTATATTTAGATGGAATAGAAAAATAGGTTACTGTTTTAAGTCAAAATAAAAAAGAATTTAAAGGAGGGCTATGTGCCCTTAATTTAGTTAATAATGACTTGCAGGAGTCATATCTAGATGTTTATCTTCTTTACCAGGGACTCCGTATGCATCTGCTCTACATTGGGTACATGCTCTAAATACGGGTATTATTTCTTCGACAGCATCTCTTACCTGGCTTATTTGTGCACATCCTGGTTTTTCGTAATCTTTGAATTTGTTAAGTGGTATGAGTGGAATTACGTTCATTAAAGAAGCCCCTCGTTTTTTAACTTCCTTTGCAATAT
>JAEYQZ010000276.1 GCA_023409695.1 Methanobacteriota archaeon
GTTTTAATTCCTAAAACAAAATTCCCTGCAATGCTCCGGGGAATAAAAAGCTATGGTGCTTCTGCAATTGTACGTGAAAATGTCAAGCAGTATGTTAAATAATTTTTCTTTACTTTTTCATTAAATAAAATAGAAGGAAAATCTAAGGTGGAATATCCGTGACATGAAGGCTTATATTTATGGTTCTTCAGGCATCGCGGCTAAATTCCACATAACATCAAACTTGTCATAAACGATTCCATAGGCAGAACTAAAAAAAGTTTCCTGCAAAGGCATATCTACATTTCCTTCTTCAGCTAAAACCTCAAATGCATGCTTTATGATATCCATATTACTTTCTACAACAATTCCTATTCTGTCAGTAGATACATCATTTAATTCTTTAACAGTATCTGACAAGCGCATAAAGTTATCTCCAAAAGGTATAGTAGCCTGTAAAATCCAGTTTTTTTGATTATCTGGAATTTGCATGGGGTTATCTGGACTTTGAGGCATGTCAGAATATCTCATGATTTCGGATACTTCTGTTTTAAATGCCCTTTTGTAGAGTTCAATTGCCTCCTGACATTCGCCTTTAAAGGTAAGATATGGTCTGATTTGCATATTATTCCTCCTTTTATTAACATTAATTATATTCTCTGTTTGATTTATAATTATAGGTTAATGACGCTTATTTATAGTTTTTATAAATGGAAAAGCAATGTAAATTCTATAAATCATTCTTCAACGGAGAATTTATTTGATAGTTTCCTATAAATTATGTATACATTACTATGTGAGTTAAATTGTGATATGGGGGGGGGAGTTTATTGAAACAATTTTTAATTACACCTGCAGCTGGAAAAAGATTAATTGCTAAAGCTATATCAAAATATCCGGCTATAACTGAAGCTATTGAATCTGGAACTGTGGTAATCATTGCAGGTACTACAAACGGCTACGTGGCTGAGGAAATATTAACTAAAATCCATCAACAGGAAGGATTTTCAAGGAAAAGATTTTTCAGGGGCATTGTGCTCCCTCCAGGAGGACCTGTAACCAGTGTTGGACGTGTTAAGGATGAAAGTGGATTTCCTGGCGATGTGATAATTAAAAATGGCATCTGGCAGAAGGGACTTACTATTTTCGATGTTGTAGATGACCTTAAAGGGAGTGATATTATACTGAAAGGCGCAAATGCGCTTAATTTACCCCTCAAACAGGCGGGTATTTACATTGGCGATCCTTTTGGCGGCACTATAGGGGCAGCGCTACAGGCTGTAGTCGGAAGGCGTGTTAGATTGATTTTACCTGCAGGAATAGAAAAACGTGTTTATACCGATCTAAATGATTTGGCGCTGCGTTTAAATGCTCCTGGAGCACAGGGCCCCCGTTTACTCCCAGTGCCTGGAGAAATATTCACTGAAATTGAAGCTATATCTTTATTAACTGGAGCAAAGGCAGAGCTAGTTGCTGGTGGGGGAGTAAGTGGTGCTGAAGGATCAGTTTGGCTTGCAGTTAGTGGAAAAGAGGAACAAATAAAATTAGCTGAAAATTTACTGAATTCTGTTGCTCGCGAACCATTTTTTGAATTTTGATATATGTTTATTAAATATACATTTGCAGACTATTTAAACTATAGAACCATTTATGGCATTATTTTCCCATTTTGTGGTTATATATTTAAATTAAATATAATTAAGTATGAAATGCTGCAATAAATTAAAAATATAGATACAAAATTAATTAATGAATTTTAAATGCTTCCATTTCAATAAATAATAATTATCATGGGTTATTCAATGTAAAATATATTTATTACCATATTAATTTGTAAATGTATATTAATTAGACTTTAAAAATTATATAATTCACAAATATATCCTTTTATTATTTAAATATGTGAAAACTAAACATATATATGCCAAATAAGAATGATATATTTGAATCATTTGCTAATAAATTAAAGGGAATAGGTTCACATATAAATGGTCTTAAAACGCGTTTCATTTCATTTCGTAGTTCCCTTATATTATCTTTAATAGTTTTAATAGGTTATTTATTTATCATATCTTTAATGGGGAATGAAAATTCATTAAGAATATATTTTATAGATATAGTTGGTTCTATACTTGAATTATTATTAGTTTTATGTTTTTTTTATACAGCAAAACTTTCAAGTGTACGGGGACGACGAGTACAAACTTTTTGGCTGATTATGGGCGTTGCATTATTTTTTTATGCTATGGGGGATGTAATGTGGTCCATAATAGAATTAGTTCTTCATCAACAGCTGTTTCCTTCAATTGTGATTATTTTTTATATTTTATTTTATTTTTTATTTGTTTTAGGTATCATTTACCTTCCTGCAAAACCTATTTCTAGAGGTAAAAAAATTAAGATAATTTTGGATACATCAATAATAGTTGTAACTGGTAGCCTTATTTTTGGGATTTTTCTTTTGCCACGTCTTGGTTCAATTTACAACTTGAACATTATGGGTATGGCATATTCTTTGGGTGATTTTGTCCTTTTTTTGGCCTTACTGCGAATATTATTCAATGATTTTAAAGGTTTTTATCGTACTCCTCTACTATTTTTGGGCATGGGAATCCTTGCTCAAATTATAACTGATAATATTTACAGTTATCAGGTTATACAGGGGATATATATTCCTGGAGGATTATTAAATACGGGGTGGCTGTTGGCGGTATTATTTATATATTTAGCTGCTGTTTTTGAAATAGATCTTTTAAGGGGCAATAAAAGATGCATGGAATTTGAATTATGGATACGTAATCTTAACTTTCCGCCTTATTTGCCCTTATTAACTGTGTTACTCACATATATTCTAGTTATACTGATGAATAATAATAAAATTTCTATAAGTGGACTATACATTGAAGCTGCTGTTGGGATTATCATACTTTTGGCAGTCTTCCGACAGGGCATTATACTAAATGAAAATGAAAATCTTTATGCGGCGGCAAAAAAAGAAATTGAAAGCCGTAAGAAATCTGAAGAAGCACTGAAATTAGCTAATATTTATAATCGTAGCTTAGTTGAAGTGAACTTAGATCCTCTTGTTACAATTGGGCTTGATGGAAAAATTACTGATGTTAATAGTTCTACAGAAGTAGTTACAGGCTATTCACGCCATGAACTTATAGGCACTGATTTTTCAAATTATTTTACTGAGCACAATAAGGCTCAAGAAGGATATAAAAGAGCTTTTCAGGAAGGATCTGTAAGAAATTACTCCCTTGAGATACAGAATAAGAATGGAAAATCTGTACCTGTTTTATATAATGCCGCAACATATAAAGATGAGTCTGGCAAAGTTATTGGTGTTTTTGCGGCTGCACGTGATATTACCGAACTTAAAAAAGCTGAAGATAAACTTAAAGCGTCTTTAAATGAAAAAGAATTACTGCTCAAAGAAATTCACCACAGAGTTAAAAATAACATGCAAATTATAAGCTCTCTATTAAGCCTTCAATCTAAATATATTGAAGATAATTCAACTATACAAATTCTTAAAGAAAGTGAAGTGCGTATAAAGGCAATGTCTCTGGTGCATGAATCGATTTATCTTTCTGATAATCTATCGAGTAT
>JAEYQZ010000138.1 GCA_023409695.1 Methanobacteriota archaeon
AGATTTTAGGGATTCGCATGCTTTGATTTTCAAATTATCTAAAAATTATTAAATTTAAAAAAGTTACGTTATTCACTATAATTTTAAGAATATACATGATTTGATCCTGAATTTCTAAAATAAATACTATTTCAAATTTCTATACAAATAAACCAATTAGATGTGCAGATATGAAAACCCAAAAATATGAAATTATTCCAGTTAAAACAGGTTACATCAAGCCAAACGAATCATACGACATAATCATTAATAATGCAGAGAATTTATTAGAAGATGGAGATTATCTCGTAATTTCAGAGACTCCAATAGCCATAGCTCAGGGCAGAATGGTTGATGAAGCACTAGTTAAACCTTCATATCTTGCAACTTTTCTTGCAGAGATCTGGTCAAAATATCTATGGGGTTATATCCTCGGGCCGCTTTTAAGAATTAAACAGAGAACAATTAAAAATTTAAGAAATTTACCTCCTGAAGCGCGATCACATAAGGAAGTTGTACTGAAATACTATGGATTAAAACATGCTTTGAAACCAGCTTCTGAAGCTGGAATTGACCTTAGTAATGCACCGGGAACTTATGTCTCACTATTACCCCACGAGCCGCAGCATGTGGTGGAAGACATTGCACAGAAAATATCTAAAAATGTTGCAAAAGAAGTTGTAGCTATAATAATTGATACAGATGCAACTTATGAATTTTTAGGCATGAAATTTACATCACTTCCCATAGCTGCAAAAGGAATTAAAGCGGATTTTGGAATAATGGGATACTTGTTGGGAAGATTTGGCAAGATTATAGGCCCTACCCCCTTAGCTATCTCCAAACCCCAGAATATGGAAAAAATCCTGGAAATTGCTAAAGTTGCCGATGATTATCAAAACCAAACTGAATACAGTATGAAAACTGTTTACGATATGGGAAATACATTTGATAAAGAAGTTGACGGCGTAACAATTGAAATGTTGAGTTCTATAGAACATACTCCCGCAGTCATCATCAGGGAGCTTAAATGATGATCATATCTATTGACACCATTGTTCGTCATGATCAATATTGTTGCATCCAAATAATTAAATAGTAGTATAACAATAATAATAACAAGAATCAAAATGTGTTACTCAACATTATTTTGATAAAAGTTAAAATTTAAATGTCTTTAAAACCAGTGTTTTTCAGAAATGCTCGTTAAATATTTTTTTTATTTAACTTTAACGACTCTGCGTACGTCTACCGCACTTTTTTAAAATAATTTCCTAGGAGGATAAACATGCTTAATGTTAATGGCCCAGTAACTCAAGAATTAATTAAATCTTCCCTATCTAAAGAAGGAACCGAGATTCTAAACGAAACTATGGTTCAAGAATTGATCCATGAAGTCACTGAAGATAATGAACATAGTCTCACCATTATCAAGTGTCTTTTAGAAGGTAAAATAACCGACGAAGAAATTTCAGAAGAAATTGAAGTAAGACTCAATATAGTGAGAAGAATTCTTTACAAACTTTACGATGCAGGACTTGCAAGCTACAAGCGAAGTAAGGACCCTGAAACTCAGTGGTACACCTACAGCTGGACATTTGAAAAAGACAGCGTTATTGAAACTATTTCTAAGAACTATGAAGAAAAAGCAGAAGAAATGGAAGAATCATTAGCATATGAAGAAGATAACATGTTCTTTGTATGTATCAACGGATGCAGATTTAAATTTGAAGAAGCTGCAGAGTACAACTTCATATGTCCTGAATGTGATGAAACACTAGAGTACCAGGATAACTCTTCTGTAATCACGGATTTAAAAGAACAAATGAACTAATTTTTAAATTTTCAGGGGCAAATAATTGACTGTTGAAATTTTAAAGCATTTAAATTGCCCTAATCATTTAATTAATCATTCCAAGGCTGTCTGTAGAAAAGCCTTGAAATTATCTTCTAATTTTGATGTTGATATCGAACTGGTAGAAACAGGTGCTTTACTCCACGATATCGGTAGATCTAAGACAAATGGTATAGATCATGCAGTAGTAGGTGCAGAAATACTAAAAGAGATGGGATTCCCAGATTCCGTTGCAAATATTGCACTACGACATATAGGTGCAGGTATTCCAAAAGAAGAAGCAACACAGCTTGGTTTACCTCCAAAAGATTATATTCCACTTACACTCGAAGAAAAAATTGTCGCACATGCAGATAATTTAACCCACTGGGACAAAGAAGTAGATTTAGATTTTGTAATTAAAAAGTGGAATGAAAGACTTGGAGAAGATCACCCATCAATCAAGAGGATTATCAAGCTCCACCAGGAGATTGTAGGAATAATCCCAAACAATAAAACCAATTAATTTTCATATGTTTTTAAAACTCTTTTCTTCGCTCAGTAAATAAAAAAGAAAGAAATTTAGTCTTCCTTCCAGTCAAACATAACTACTCCTACTCCAAACAATAGAATCCCAAGCCCTGCAACAATTACCAAATCGGTAACCGCATCTCCAGTATTTCCTGTAATCATCGAACTTCTAAGACCTTCGCTTAAGTAGGTTAGAGGAGATATTTTCGTCAGATACTGCAGAAACCAGGGCATAGTTTCTACAGGTATAAAAGTCCCTGAAACAAGCGTTAACAGAAACGCTGTACCCATTGTAACAGTAAATGCAGCTCCTTCATCTTTAATAAAGTTGGCAACAAGTATTCCAAATCCTACAAACAATGCAGTCCCAGCAACCATTAATAGCAAGCTTATTAGATTAATGTTTGGATGTATGCCAATTATCAGCCAGGCTGCAAAAACAGCTACAGCCAGTGAAAGAAGTACTAATATAGTCCACATAATGATCCTTGCAGCAATCCATTCCATGTTTGAAATTGGTGTTGTTGCAAGTTTTCGAAATACTCCAGACTTACGGTAGTTGACAATAGTCCCTGCAGCCATTTGTGCACCAGTCATCGTAATAAAAATAGCCAGTATCCCCGGAAGCAGGAAATCAAAATAGTTCATACCAGAAGTAGCATTATTCGGTAATTGACTTCCTAGACCTCCCAGCACATTTCCTAACAACAGAAACAGAATAGTTGGGAATATGAAGAAAATAGCAATATTTGTTTTGTCATTAAAAGTTTCTATGAAACTATATTTAAGGTCAGTGCTAATTCTTGACATTTTATTTTCCTCCTTCAATTAAGTTATCACCAGTTAAATTTAAAAATACATCCTCAAGACTTGCTTTTTTAATATATAATTCCTCACAGGTCGATTTACCTGTATCAATGATAGACGCCGCCTTAGATATTATTTTCATATCATCTTCGCCAGATAATTTCACTAATATATTATCACCATCAATTGTGTATTCCCGAATAGTTTTAATAAGTTCATTTTTCGCTTTTTCGCTGCATTTTCGGATAATAAGTGTCTTATCACCACCATAACGACTTATTAAGTCTTCAGACGTTCCTTCAGCAATAATTTGACCATTGTGTAATATACATACCCTATCCGCGAGATTTTGAGCCTCATCCATATAATGAGTTGTAAGAACTATTGTCTTACCCTGATCTTTTAAGTCTTTTATTGCATCCCATACGTCTCTCCTTGCCTTCGGGTCAAGCCCAGTTGTTGGCTCATCCAGAAAAATTATATCTGGATCATTTACCAAAGATATTGCAATTCCTACACGCTGTTTAAGACCCCCAGAAAGATACATAAATAATGTATCTCGTTTATCATCCAAACCCAACATTTTGATGAGAATGTCCACATTTACGTGTTTTGAATACATCTGAGCGTAATAATCAATGTTCTGGTAAACTGTTAGCAATACAGATACGCCGAAATCCTGTGGAAGAACACCAATCTTTTGTTTAATTTCTATCTCATCCTTTTTTATGTCATATCCCAAAATTTTTATAGATCCTGCAGTTAAACTTTTAAGACATTCCATCATTTCAACTGTTGTTGTTTTTCCTGTCCCGTTAGGGCCTAAAAATGCAAATACTTCACCTTTTTTGATATTAAAAGATATATCATTTACAGCAGTGAAATCGCCATATTTCTTTACAAGAGATTTAACTTCAATTACATTTTTTACCATATTTTCACCTAAAAAAGCATTTCATAAGCTCAAAATTAAACATTTAATTGTTATATATTTTTATGAATCCCTATTTCGGCCTTTTTATCCTGTTTGAAGTCATCTTTGTATTCTACAAGTTCAATTTCACAACCTGGCCCTATTTCTATGTTATTTCCCCTTACAACCTTAGCTTGAGTATTCTCAAGGTAAATATCATCTCCTTCAATGGTCCCTACAGTAAGTTCTTTGCCCTGCATGATACCTTTTAAGCCTAAAAAGCCACTTTTTCCTTTTCTTTTAACTGTAATGTTTTCACCACCGATTTCATGTGCTTTAGATGCTCCATATAATCTGAGTTCCAGTTCACCTGCATTTAAAAGTCCTTCGATTGCAAATGTGCCTTCTATTTTGAAAACTTCAGCATTACAATCTCCATCAACACTGATACTTCCATAAGTTTCAGCCTTATCTACAGATACATTCCCCCCAATATCAGCGTTACCGTAAATTTTGGCTTTTTCTGCTTCAAGATTTCCTTTAATTGAATTAGTGCCGTATACATCGAGAGACTCTGCTTTTACATTGCCATTTATATCACATCGTCCATTGATTTTCAATTTGATACAGTCCAAATCACCAGTTATTATTCCTTCTCCATTTATAATTACAGCGTTGTAATTTCCTCCAGCTGCACTTGACTGGCCATTAATTTTTAAGTCTCCTATACGTTTTTTCATAATAATCACCACTAAGCTATTTTAATTTTTAATTCCTCGATTAAATCAGAGAGGTTCATCCTTTCGATGATTTTCATGCTGTCTTCAAAATAAATATCACAAACATTTGAGACCAGACAGCAGCTTGAAATTCCAAGTTTACGCAGGAAAAGTAATTCTCCACCTTTTCCCTTAAATTCAGGATATTTCTCCTCTAAAAGCTTTAATATTATTTTTCCCTCGTCAAAATTGATTTTTCCAGATTCAAACATTTTGTCCAAAATATATAAGTAAAGCATCTTCTCAAATGCAAATTTTTCTACATCGCCCCTCCTTTGGGTGTAAAAATCCAATGTTGTTTTTGAAACAATGTTCCGTTCCATTAATTTTTCACTTTCAAGCACTGTTTCCATTAAATTTGGAGAAAGCATATCTGCCAAATCATCGAGAGATACATCTCCTTTCATGTTTTTAATCTTCTCAACCCTATCCAGTATTCTATCTTTTGGAAAAAATGTCTCTTGACCCGTGAATGTGGATTTTTTAATGAACCATTCTTCAGGTATTAGGTTTTTCCTTTTCCAGCGGTAAAGCTGGCCGTAGGAAATTTCAGTTAACTCCAAAAGCTCTTTTTTGGATATTAAATTGTCTTCCATACACAAATCACTTCCAATACGTTAGTTTCGCTAATAAAACATTTAAGATCATTATAAATTTGGAGTGACCATCAAATGATGAGGCAGTAAATATCATTTGATGGTTCTCACGTAACATAACATTGTTACGCTAACTATATAAAGTTTACCTATTGAGGATTTTGTTAGCTTAATGTCTATTCATTGAGCAGTACTACAATATGCACAACATCATCACATTTAGAAATATATTACAGCTTTTTAAGGCACCATATCAATTAAATCAAAAAAAAGCCAGCAATAATTGCTAAAATAAAACCTGATTTAAGTAATATACAGAAAAATTTGATTAATTTAGCTAAAAAATGGAAAATTGAAAAAAACTTTTCTTTAACCTCCTAAACTCTTCCAATTTTTTTGTTAAAGTATATTTAGTATTAAATTAAATTAGAAGTGGTGGTTGGATGCTAGAATATGTAAATCATACAATAGAATCAAATATTGCATCAAAAGACATAAAAATTAAATATAAAGATACTAAACTCACTAAAGAGCAATATGATTATTTAAAAGACAGATTAAACTTGTATATGTTCACTACAAATGATGAAGAATATCCAATGATACCCTTAGCCAAATATAATGAATATTACGAATCATTAACAATAAATCTTGTTATCAGTGCCCCTTCTAAGTTTAATTTTAACGATCCTGACGAATTAAACAGGATACTTGAAACTCATATAACAGGATTTCAAGAATTTTATGAAAAACAAAAAGAGGAGTTTAATCTCATAAATCATGAAAAAGATTGATAGATCTATTTATACTATATTAAGCCATTTTTAGCCCATATTTTTTATTTCCAAGTTATATATTTTCTAATTTCAACATAAAATCAGTTCAATTATTTTTAGATTAAATAAAATCGCATAATACTGCCTAATTTCAAATTTCGATATAAAATACAATTAGAATTTCCCCGGCATTTAAAAAAATAAGTTTCTGACAGTCCCAAAATTATCAAATTTTAACATAAAAATATAATAATTACTGTACATATCTATACTAATACAAGTTTAATTGATTTCACAACTTTAACCTGTTAATTTCACTAAATGAGGTAAATATATTGAATTTAAACAAAAAAAATATCATAATCTTTCTTGGACCATCACTGAGTGCTGATGAAGCTTCCAAAATTCTGGATGCAGATTACCACCCTCCCATCCAAAGAGGAGATATAACAGCAGCCCTACAGGACAATCCAGATATAATAGGCATCATAGATGGTGTTTTTCACCAGCAGCCTGCAGTTTCCCACCGTGAAATATTAGATGCCCTTAAAAAAGGCATTACAGTTGTTGGTGGGGCGAGTATGGGTGCCCTTCGAGCATCGGAACTTGATGATTTCGGAATGGTTGGAATAGGCTATGTTTACAATCAATATAAAAACGGCTTTATCGAATCAGATGATGACGTTGCTATTGTTATTAACCCTGTAAATTTAGAACAGCTCTCAGATTCACTTGTCAGCAT
The DNA here is from genome assembly GCA_023409695.1 of Methanobacteriota archaeon. Classification (GTDB taxonomy): domain Archaea; phylum Methanobacteriota; class Methanobacteria; order Methanobacteriales; family Methanobacteriaceae; genus Methanobacterium_D. The sequence goes on from JAEYQZ010000138.1 coordinate 6,958, forward strand.
GGAATACAACTTCAAAAGGATGCTTGAGGAAGAAATAATATCTGAAGAAGAATTTAACAGATTGTTTAAAACTGCAAAATCTATCTTCTATCCAAAAAGAACCTATGATCTGGTTTTTAAGAATGTTGATATTGATGAGATTAAAATTAAAGAAATTAAAAGGTTTTTAGATGAAGAAGGAATTGATATCAAACGTCAGGATGCAGTTGATGTTATAAAATACATTAAAAACATGACCGAATGAATAACAATTCCATAAGATGCAATTAATGTTAAAATACATAACATAACAAGTGAAAACAGCAATTTCATAAGATACAGTTGATGTTACAAAATGCATTAAAAATTAATAAAAATAATTTAATTCTAATATGTATATTCCGCTAAATATAACCTGATTTATCATTTATTGAATTTTAAGGATGAGTTTATGGACCTCGAACAGAAAATAGAAAAAATGAAAGAATGTCTTAAGGATAAAGAAGCTATAATTGCCTTTTCAGGTGGTGCAGATAGCACACTAATCGCGAAAATAGCAAAAGATGTTTGTAAAGAATCAACAGCCGTAACAATAGATAATGGTGTTCTGCCGCCAGACTGTATCAGTAATGCAACTGAAATTGCAAAGGAAATTGGAATTTCCCATGAGGTGGTGAGATACAATCTCCTGGAAAATGAAACTTTTAAATCTAATTTACCTAGCAGATGTTTCATCTGTAAAAATCAAATGTATAGCAAATTACAGGAAGTAGCCAAAGATAGGGGAATCGACATGATCGTTGATGGGACAAATATCAGCGATTTACTGGAAGACCGTCCAGGAATAATGGTCAATTATGAAAAAAATATAGTAAGTCCCCTTGTATATGCTGGTTTTACAGATGAAGATGTAAGAAAAACTCTTGAAAAACTGGATATACATTATTCAACATCTACAACCTGCTTTGCAACTAGAATTTCCAGATACAGCGAAATAACTCCTAAAAAAATAAACAGGATAAGCTATGCAGAATCATTGATCAAAAACATGGTAAGAGACGGTCCAGTAAGGGTAAGGGACGACAATGATATTGCCCGGATTGAAGTTGGAAATGTTGAAAAACTTCTAAATATGGGAGTTTTAAATCATATAAATTCCGAATTAAAAGCAGTTGGTTTTAAACGTGTTGCACTGGATATCAGTGGTTATGGTGAGCCAGGTAAAGAATTGGTTGTTTATAAGCCGTGTAAAGATGAAGAAAATAAAATAATGTTTGAAACAGAACTGCCCTATGAAGTAGATATTAAAAATACATGTTCAGAGCTTAAGAAAATAGGATCTACTAAATGTTCTGAACAAATGGGAATAGCAATGCTTGAGATAGAAGGAAGAAATGTAACAGTATTTAAAACAGGGAAAATTGTTGCTAGACGTGTTGCAGATAAAGAAGATGCAGAAAAGATTTTAATCGATGTTCTGCCACGTATTAGAAGAAAGTTAGAGTAACTTTGAATGATTATCTTCTTATTTTTTTACACATTCAAATTTTTACCCATTTAAAATATAATTAAAAATCTTTATGCACGTTTCCACTTGCTTTTCTTCTAGAGCTGGTAAGTTTTTTCCAGAATCCCCTTGTATCTTCACTTTCAAAGGAGATATACCTTCCAGTAACTTCAATTTCTACCCCATCAACCACTACACTATTTATAAATAGTTCAATAGTTGATGCATCTTCTAAAAGGTCGTTTGCTTTGTACTCGTAGTCTATCACAAGATCATCGTAGTTATAAACCTCTTTGATGGTGGTTTTAATTGCCTCTTCGATTAAACTAAACACCTTTTCAACTGAAGGAATATTTGCCCACCAGCAGTAGCCCAGGATCAATTTCAGAAGTATAGTTTTAACAGACACTTCACCATCAAGCTTGGAAACAACCTTTATGTTTCCCTTCTGTGACGTTATTTTGAGAGTAAGTAGTGATTCCGACATCTTAATCCTTAATTGATTTTATTAAGTCTGTAGCTCTTACAAGTCCTGTTAATTCTCCATCAACATCTATAACTGGTATCTGCTCAATATTATGATGCCTCATTTTATTGGCACACTCCGTTACAGTGGTTCTTGTGGTTGCTGTTACTAAATCAGATGCAGCAACATCTTTAACTTCTTTATCAGAAAATTTAAGATGGTTCTTTATGACATACAGAACATTTGTACTGTCCCATGACCATTTATCTCCTTCAGTACCTACAGATGTGTTATGGACTGTTCTCTCAGAGACAACCTCACTTTCATTTATAAAATCAGTTTCAGTGAGTATTCCAGACAACTTTCCATCTTTATTCAATGCAATAAGCACTTTAAATCCAGAATATCTCATCATTTCAAAAGCTACATTCAAAGGAGTCCTTTCCCATGTTGTAGGAATGTTTTCAAGCATATAATCTTTAACTGGTTCTCCAATATTTAATTTAGATAATGCATTTTGTATCAAGTCAAATGCAGTAACTAAACCAACTAATTCCCCATCATGAACAACTGGAACTCTTCGTATGTTGTTCTCTATCATTTTGATTGCAGCATCTTTAATATCATCATCTGGAGTAGTTGTTACCAGATTTCTAGTCATTATAAGAGCTATTTGTTCTTCATCAGGGTTATTTACAAGATCAGATCTTGTAACTAATCCAACAAGTGTCTTTGTTCCAGATTTTACAACAGGCAGTCCTGACACGTTCTTTTCTCTCATTAATTCCAAGGCATTCAAACGGTTTCCTGGAACCTGTATATAGTGTATCTCCTCTGACATTACCTCTTTTACAAGCATTATTACACCAACTAATAAATTAAAAATAATTATAAAACAGATATTTAATCTAATGCACGACTAAAACAGGGCATTGTGATGATCGTACCACATTTTCAGTCACACTTCCAAGTAAAAATCGGTCCAATCCATGTTTTCCTGAAGTGCCCATTACAATAAGGTCAACACCTTCTTCTTTCACAGTATTGATTATGACATCTGAAGGAGAACCTTCTTTAGTACTAACGGTCAATTTAACCTCTTTTTGGCATTCATCTTCAATTTTACTTTCCTTTAATATGTCAGAAATCGCTTCCAGTGATTTACGCCCTTCTTCTTTTAGCATCTCCTTAATTCGTACTATCAGATCTTCTGCAGGCAATCCAACCAGCGATGATGTCTCAATTACATTTAGAGCTATGAGTTCTGCACCATTTAATCTTGCAAGCCATATTGCATGCTTCGCAGCCTTGTTTGCATACTCAGAACCATCTGTGGGCAGTAAAATTTTTTTATACATGAATTCACCTCTTAAGATAATATATGACTTAATAATATATATTTTAATTGTACTGATTCAAATATTATATAAATTAGATTATTAATTTTTACTTAATTAAAAGCTGACTTAATATTTAACGTATTACCAAAACAGGGCATTGTGCCGATCTCATGGTGTTCTCAGCCACACTTCCAAGTAAAAATCTATTAACACCATGTCTTCCCGAAGTTCCCATTACTACAAGGTCTATATTTTCCTCTTCTATAGTTTTGAGTATTTTATCTGCAGGAGATCCTTCCTTGAACTTCAAATCTAATTTAACATCCTTCTGACATTTCCCCCCATCCATAATTCCAGCCAGCATGCTTGAATATTCATCAAATACCCCTTGTACGTCCTGTTTTAATTCCTTTTTTAGTTCAGATTTATTAACTGACCTAATTCCCCCAAATCTAGGTGTTTCAACTACATATAAAACCAGTACCTCTGCACCACTTCTACTTCCGATTTGAAGAGCTTGTTCTGCAGCCCTTTTTGCATTCTCAGAACCATCTGTAGGCAATAAAATTTTTTTATACATTAATCCACCTCGTCATTTTCTAAAATGCCCATGTCCATGACATGCCTGCAAAATTTTTCAATTATTTGATCATGTCCTTATTTTGAATTTATTTAATCAACAATTTATAAAGTTTAAATAATAACTTCCATAACATCCAATAATGAGCGTTTAAAATATTTCCATGCAGTAAAATGCCTCAAATTAATTAATATATACAATTTTGCCTTCTGTGATTAAACCAACTATATCTTCCGGCTCTGTTCTGTTAATGATGGATAATATTGGATTATCTGACAATTCTTTTACAAGGATAATATCTGCTGTACTTCCCTCTTTTATACATCCTGTATTTAAATTAAAGGCATTTGCAGCGTTTATTGTAGCCATTTTAAATATTTTCAGTGGAGAAAAATATTCTCGGTAATATCCACGGGTGACTTTCAAGGCATATTCCATTTCCCTCAACATATTAGGGGAATTAAACATTATATTATCTGTTCCAAGAAGTACATTTATTTTATGTTTAAGCATGTCATTTATTGGAGGAATTCCAACAGAAAGTGTTCCATTTGATCGAGGGCATGAAACCACAGAAGTACCGCTGTCACCTATTACTTTCAAATCGTTCCCAACGGGAGCCGTGACATGAATTAAAGCATTTAAATCTGATTCAACAGCCCTTTGAACTTCACTTTTTCCAGTTGATTTAATAGAATCCTTCTGCAGTTTTTCATATTCTGCAGTGTGTATTGCAGAGATTTTTCCATGTTTTTCACATATTTTAGCTATTAAAGCCACCACTTCGTCTCTTATTTCTCCAAATCCGCTTAAGCCTATACCATCACATGATTTAAGTAGATTTTTAGTGATACTTTTAATTTCCCCATTACTCACATCCGGATCAAAGAATGCATTATCCCTTCCAAGAACTATTTTTTTGATTGGAATATCTTTAGATGCTTCTTCTAACAAATGTATACCTTCCAGACCTCCTTCTCTAAAATCAACGAAAGTTACAGTACCACTTGCAAGCATGTCTTTCATAGATTGTCTCATGGAATTTATGATCTCATCAGGGTTTGATTCTTCAAGTATTCGATGTTTAAGGCCGTTTGGTGGTTTAACAATCTCAGCTATACTCTTTCCATCCC
>JAEYQZ010000213.1 GCA_023409695.1 Methanobacteriota archaeon
GGTTAGTACTAACCCTAACTACTTCTAGTTCTGCCCAGGTTAACAGTAATTCAAAGGTAACAGCAGACTTAAGGTATGATAACAGCGGAACAATCCATACAGAAGGATACGTACCCAATGGAATACCGGTAAAATTTACTACAACTCTAGGTACTATAAGCAGTACATCACTTACAAGTAATGGAATTGCACAATCTACTTTAAAAGGAGGATTAATATCAGGTAATGCTATCGTTTCAGCTAAATTAGATAATCAAAAATTAAACAAATCAATTAAAATATTAGATATCATTCCTCCAAAAATAACCTCAACCTATCCAAAAAATGGAGCTGCAGGTATTTCAAGGACAAGCACCATCAAAATCAAATTCAGTGAAAAAATCAAAAAAAGCATAAACTGGACTAAAATCTACGTTAAAAACAAGTATGGTAAAGTTAAAATTACTAAAAAATGGGTTTCAGGAAACTACCTATACATTAAAACCAAAAAAAGAATCAGCAAAAAATATTACACAGTTTACATCCCCGCATCAGCTGTAAAAGATTACGCAGGGAACAAATTAGCTAAAAAATACACGTTCAAATTTAAGACAAGGAAATACTAAATCCCTATTTTATTTTTTTCTATTGAGCTTATTTTTGAAATTATAGATATAAAAATTCTGTAGTTTTAAAGATCTACCATTTTTGAATTGTTTATAAAAAAGCATTTTTTAAAAATTAAAAATATCATACTCCCTCTTAATGAAAATATTAAACCAACATTTAAGATTTCAAAAAACTAAAACTATATTCATACCAACCTTTTTTTGGGAAAAAAGGTTGATCAAAAAATATTCACACTACCAACTTAAAAAAATATTAAACCAACATTTATGATTTTAAAAAACTAAAACTATATTTACACTGATTCAATACATTATTTTAGACTAATCTAGGAGGATAACAATTATGTATCATATAGGAGAAGCTTTAATAGGAAGCGGAAATGAAGTAGCTCACGTTGATCTAGTAATTGGGGACAAAAACGGCCCTGCTGGTACAGCATTCGTAAATAATTTAACACAACTCTCAATTGGACACACACCATTACTTTCAGTTATAAGGCCTAACTTACTTACAAAGCCTGCCACATTGATTATACCTAAAGTCACTGTGAAAGATTTATGCGATGCAGAGAAAATATTCGGCCCTGCTCAGACTGCAGTAAGTAGAGCAGTAGCAGACGCAGTTCAAGAAGGACTAATTCCTGAAGAAAAAGCAGAAGATTTAGTAATACTCGCTTCAGTTTTCATACACCCTGAAGCAAGTGATTATCGTAAAATTTACCAGTACAATTATGGGGCAACCAAATTGGCAATAAGAAGAGCAATGGAAGGATATCCGTCAGTTGGAAAAGTTTTAGCTGAAAAAGATCGTGGTGCACACCCTATAATGGGCTTTAAAGTAGTAAAACTATGGAACCCTCCATACTTACAGGTTGCACTCGACTTAGATAACTTCGATGACGTTGAAAGGATAATAAACAGTCTTCCAAACCGTGAAAGGATACTGCTTGAAGCTGGAACACCACTCCTTAAAAAATTCGGTGTTGGAGTCATAAGCAAAATCAGAGAACTCAGAAAAGACGCATTTATAATTGCAGACCTTAAAACACTTGATGTTGGAAGAGTAGAAGTTAAAATAGCTGCAGATGAAACTGCTGATGCTGTTGCAATCTCCGGACTCGGAACTGTTGAATCCATTGAAAAAGCAATTCACGAAGCAATGAAACAGGGAATATATTCCATACTGGATATGATGAACGTGGAAAACTTCGTTGAAAAACTCCAGTCATTAAGATTTAAACCTGACATTGTCCTGTTACACAGAAATGTTGACCTCGAAACCATGGCAAAAGAACGTGGTGAAGCTGAAGCAGAAGTAACAGAATGGGGTAACATCAAACAGATTAAAGAAATCCTTGGTAAAAACGGACTTGTTGCTGTTGCAGGCGGAATAACACCTGACAAAGTAGATAAGGCACTTACAAGCGGTGCAAGCATTATCATCGTTGGAAGGTACATTATAGGTTCCAGAGATGTAAGACGTGCAGCTGAAGACTTCTTAGCTCACATGCCTCAAGACCCTGATACCATGAGACTCGCCCTCGACGAAGACGAAGCAATTTAACTTATTTTTTAAAGCATAGCAAAGCTATGCTCACTTATTTTTATTTTAAAATCAAATTAAACCACTATTTTTAAAGATATTCAATAGTCACGGAGGAAATGCATGACCTTTGCCACCTGCTTGAACTGTATAGATGGACGGGTACAGCTGCCTGCCATTAACTGGATTACAGAAAAATACAATGTAAAATATGTAGATATGATAACTAAAGCTGGAATGAACGGATTTTTAGCCGCTAAAAATTCAAATATCCACGAAATCATCAAAAATGTAGAAATTTCAATTTCAGGACATGGATCTGAAAATATTTTTGTAGTAGGCCATTATGACTGTGCTGCAAATCCTGTTGATGATTTAACACATAAAAAGCAGATTAATACTGCAGTAAAACGAATTAAGAATTTATTCCCTGATTTAAATATAATTGGTTTATGGATAAACGAAAATTTTACAGTTGAAAAAAAAAAATTTAAATTAATTACTACAAAAATTTATAATATTTCAATTAAAAAGAGTCTATCTATTACAAAAGATCAATTATTTAAAATGGAAATTCCCTTCTATCTGGGCATTTCCACACACAAATTTTATTT
>JAEYQZ010000008.1 GCA_023409695.1 Methanobacteriota archaeon
TAAAGCTTTAAATCTAAAAAAGAGATATTAGAATGTCGTTTTTTTGAATTAAAACCAAAAGGTTTATATATGATCCTGACTTATTAATAGCTTTGTACTAAAAGACGTCCTAAATGACTAATTTAACATATAGGACACGGAGGCGGTACAATTACGTGGAAATTTAAGAGTGCATTACTATTTGCGGTAGTAATTGCAGTGGCCATTTTACCTTCAGTTCAAGGGCTACAAATTCAAAATACGCTAAATACAAATCAAAAAACAGATTTAAATCAAAATAGGAACGTTTTAGAAGTAAATGCAGCTTATAAAGTTACTAAAAGCAGTGTTGCTGCGTATAATGTGGTAGTAACTTCAAAATATGTCATGGCAACAGGAAAGAATACCTGTTCAATAGCATCAGATTATAAATACCACACTCGAGTGTTTGAAAATTATGATCCATCTTCACATAAATGGGGAGTTTTAGCTTATGAAGTAGGTTCTGGATGGAATAACCCTGAAGGAATGTGGTACAGTAAAGTAACTGACATGGACTTTTGTTTAGTTCATGGTAAATCCCATGATAACAGGGGAGTTTATTTAATCCCTTATAATGGGACCATTAACGGTAAAAAAGTAGTTAATGGATATTTTGTGTAACTATTTAATTAAAAGGAGTATTTACTCCTTTTTGACCATATTTTTATAGTAAATTTATTATTTTTTTGTATATGTTAAAAATAATTTAAATTAAAATATTATTTTGCAAATGCTCTCACATTTACTTTAAATGATGTTAAAATAATTAATAACCTATGGGAAGGGCTTAACTAAAAGGTTTTTTTGGATTGTTTGAATTACTTGATCTTTGCCCTTCTCAATATCCCTTATTTTTTTTCTAAAATTAAGATACAGCTGCATTTATTCATGGAAATGCAAAGTATAATTTTTAAATGTAATGAATTCCCTAATCGAAAAAAGAACATAATTTAAATCATTTGATCAGGGATTTAATATTCTTTAGTAAAAAAGAATGCTTTTTGGATGATTAAGAATAAGATATCAATTTAAAAGGGGATTTAAAATTTTGTATCTTATCCTTAAATTCTACTATATGATCTAACGATTGAACAACCAATTATTTAATGTAAACGTTTAAGTATTTAAATGTTGCTATTAATCCTTAAAAAATTAGATATCTAATTAATTTGATGGCTAAAAAATAAGACACGTTAAGGCATAGATATATCCTAAAAATTCGTTTTGGAGTGTAAGATCTTTGGATTAGATCTATGCCTTATTTTATTGTAGTAATGTAGTCTTTAAACAACAATATGGGAAAATAATATCAATGATGTACTAATATTAACTTTCCCTGATAGTACATAGAGGCATGTCAGTTCACCATGTACAGTTTTAATTTTTACATTAAACTATTTAAATTTAACTATTGCAGAAGTTTTTGTTTAGATATTTGTGCAAATATTCCTTAACTACAACTAAAAAACTGGATCAATGTAAATCCAGATTTTTTATTCTTAAATATTACAATATTCGATCTAAAATTTTGCTTAATTGAATTTCAAGGGACTATTTTTAAAATTATGTGCCTTTACGAGTTTATTTTCTTAAGTTATACTCTGTGTTGCATTTATCCTTAATTGAATTCCGTAGGCTAATTTGAATATGGTTCTAAATGATATTGCTTTTTAATTAATACGTTGTTCCTTAATTTAGGCATTAATATTACTCCACTATTTTATGAATAGTTTAAAAATTAATTGAAGTAAGTTGATCTGGAATAGCTTTCCAAAATATATTCTAATAGGGCTTTAAATGTTAAAAAAGGTTTTAATGGATTCTTTTTAATTAAATTAAATGAAAAAATTTATATGTTATATAAAATTGATTATTATACAAGTGCATAATGTCCTATGTAGGTGTATTAATAATTTAGGACTAGGAGGCGATATAATTAAGCGACAATCAATGCTCGCAGTTCTATTAGTGTCACTTATGATAGCGTTCATTCTTCCTTTTGCAGGTGCACAATCTACTTCAAATGAAGGTGCAAAAGTCAGTTTAGATGAGAATAACAGCGTTTTAAAAGTGAATGCAGCGTCCACTACAAAAGCTAAAATATGGTACAAATATTATTATAAGCACTGGTATAAGCACTGGTACAAATCATGGTCTAAAAAGTGGTATAAACACTGGTATAAACAAAGTAACGGAACATGGAATTATACATGGAGATATACCTGGAAATACACATGGAAATATTCGTCGAAATACACATGGAAATGGTGCTGGAAATATAAATCAGTATCCGCGGTATCTAAATGCGGCGTGGGTGCATATAGTGTGGCTACAACCAGTAAATATGTTTATGCAACTGGAAGGTGCAGCTGCTGCTTGTATAAAGATTATAAGTATCATACACGTATTTTCTACAACTATAATCCGGCAACACATCACTGGGGTGTTCTAAGCTTTGAACAAGGCCCAGCGCAATTGACCTCTCCTGAGGGAATGTGGGTCGCTGGAGATACCGATATGGACTTTTGTTTAGTTCATGGTAAATCCCATGACCATCGTGGAGTCTATTTAGTCCCATATAATGGTGTTATTAACGGAAAAAAGGTTATAAATGGATATTTCACTAATATAGCGGTTCCAAGTACTACTACAAAAACCACAAACAGTACTACAACAAATGGTACAACCACAGACAATCACAGTGGAATATGTACATAACCGGCAGTGTGAATATAATTTAAAACCTGATGTAAATACTGTTCTTTTTTTTTATTTTTTTAATTTTACTGTATATAAGATTAAATTTAACTAATGGAAAATATATAAATTATTTTTAAAGTTATATACTGAATTTTATAAGTTTTAACGAATTTAAATAAAATCAAGAACTTTAAAAATTTGAATTTACAACATTTTGTGGGAATTGAATGAAATCAAAAATAATTTTAATTGGGCTTATTGTACTTGTAATTTCTATTTCTGGGTGTATTGGGAATAATGGAATATCAAATCACAGTAATTCAGATTTGGGAAGTAATATATCTAATAATCCTAATTCGAAGATATCAAATAATTCTTTACACTATGACGCAAGCGGTCTTTGTTATCATGTTGTGGACGGAGATACAATAGACGTTGATAATGTTGGAAGGATACGCTTTGTAGGCATAAATACTCCTGAAAGGAATCAGCAGGGATATCAAGAGGCTAAAGACTTTGTAAAAAAGGCATGTCTTGGAAAAAAGGTTTATCTGGATATAGATGATGCAAAGCACTATGATAAGTATGGTAGAGTCCTTGCTGTAGTTTATGTAAATGGTATTAATATAAATGCCGCACTTTTAAAAGGAGGATATGCAGAAGTAATGTATATACCGCCATCTGAATTCAATTCTTATTCATGGACAACTTAAATCTTAAATGGCCTAAAATTAATATATTTATTTAAAAAAATAATTAGATTTACTAATTTTCGTTGTATTTAATTCTTAAAATATACTGTAGCTACTTAAATACAGGTAACACTTCATCCCTGTAAAATTCAATAAATTCATGCTGTTCTGGGCCAATTTGATGCATGCATATGTGATCATAGCCGGCATCCGCGTATCTCTTAATTTCGTCTATATGGTCTTGAGGGTCGTTACTGCAGACTATTTTTTCGGCTACTGATTTTTCGTCAGCTTTTTTAGCTAATCTTTCAAAATGTGTAGGTGTAGGAAGGTCAACATTTATTTGAACATCATTTAATTTAATAGGCCAGTATTTAAGGGCTGTTCTCTTAGCTTCATCTTCACTTTCAGCCCAACAAACTGTAGCTTCACTATAGCAGGGTTTATTTTCTCCACCTGTGTTTTTAAAAATATTTACTACATCTTCATTGGCATGCTGTGCAATTAAACCGTCTCCCATTTGCCCTGCAAGTGTAGCTGCCATTTCTCCTTCTGCAGCTATATATAGCTCAGGAAGTTCTTCTGGTAGTGTATAAATCTTTGCATTTTCCAGCGTGTAAAAATAACCTTCATAATCCTGCATTTCTCCCTGCCAGAGCATTTGGATTATATGTATGGCTTCTCCAAGCATTTCAATTCGTATGGGGGTCGATGGCCATCTGTCTCCAACAATATGTTCGTTTAGATTTTCACCAGAGCCTACTCCCAATATAAATCTGCCTGGAAGCATGCAAGCTGCTGTTGCTGCAGCCTGAGCTATAATTGCAGGATGTATTCTAAATGTGGGGCATGTTACTCCAGTTACAATAGGTAACCTTTCAGTTACCTGGGATACGCCTCCAATTGTGCTCCATACAAATGGACTTTGCCCAGTTTGTGAAATCCATGGGTGGTAATGATCAGAAATCATGGCAAAATCAAAGCCTGCTTCTTCTGCTTGTTTAGCAAAACATACAAGATCGAGGGGGCCAAATTCTTCACTGGAAAGTTTATATCCAATTTTTACCATTATTTAACTCTCCTAAAAAAATAGAAAGGATTAATTTATATTTACATTACATCTATTTCCCTGCTTGGTTTTTCCTTTTCTTCAGTTAAAGGCATTCTAATAGTTAATAATCCGTTTTCATACTGTGCGCTGCCTTTATCTGGATCAAAATCATGAGCAAGTACCCAGCATCCATTATATTCTGTATTTCTCCTTGGGGCTCTAACACAAAATGTATTTTCAGTCACATTGATGTTTATATCTTCTTTTTTCACCCCTGGAAGCTCTACTTCCATTATATATTCATCTTCAGTGTGATATACAAATGTTGCAGGGGAAACAGGTATTTTTTCAGTAGTTCCTTCTTCAGCCATAAGATCACCATGTAATACTTTTATTAAAATTAGTATTTAAACATTTTTATATGGATTATTATGGACTTAAATGCAAAATTAATTAATATTTTAGATAATTTAGCTTATTAACTAGAAAATTATCTTTAAATTATAAAAGACAATCATTATAAAGTTATTGAAGGCAGCAGTCATGCATTTTTTATGGGTTCTGTAAAACAGTAAAACTTAAAGTAAAATTATAAAATTTTTTACTTCGGCGTTAAAAATATTTGTAGCTGATTTTTCACCTAATTACAAATCATATGATTGATTGTATTGGATATCGTAGATTTAATTCAATCTAGTTAGTGGAGATCAATTTAAATGTGATAAATGTAATAGACATCACTAGATGTGCCAGACGTGTACATTGAAAAAATAGACTTATTTAAATAAAAATTATTGAATATTTAATAAAATTAGGAGATTGAAAGAGAATATTTAGCATTTAGAGCTAATGGAGAACTATATAATGGCAATGATTTTAGAAGAGTTGATTATAGATGAATAAGGATCCAGATAGTCGTTTAGGTTGTAAATGGACACTTGAAGAAGATACTAAGATGTGTAAACTACGTGAGCAAGGTTATAGCTTTAAGGAAATTGGAAAAATTTTAAAAAGAAGTGAAAAATCATGTGCAACTCGTTATAGTAACAGGGGTTATACATTGAATCCACTAAAGCTGCTTGTGAATGTGGTTGTATTCTTATCACTGATAAGTGGTGTAATTGCAGAACCTACAAATCTCTTCCAATAGAAGATGATGAAATCTTGATAAAAATGGAATCAAAGGTCCTGAAGTTAATTTATTTGCCTTGATGTGGCCTAAATAATTATCAAAACATTAATTAAAGGCTATGTATTTATGTTATAATATTCGCCGTCTTTCTTTTGAATTTTTTTAATTAAACCTTTATTTTCAAGTGATACAATAATCTGATACATTTGAAGGTTACTCAATTTTAAATCACCATAAAGAAGATTTCCCTCTAAAAAATGCCTTGAGATAAGCCCATCACTAGCTAAATTGGTGATAAGTTCAAATGTCTTTTTCTCTATCTGGTTAAGATCTTCCCTTAAAACTTCTGCTCTTGATTCTACTGCATTGATCTGGGCATCAACCGTATTTGCTTTAATATAGTTATCATTTTTTGATATAAGGTCCTTATTTTCTAAATTTGTTAATATGTCCTTAAATTCAGTTTCTGACATTGAAAGGTCTAACTTTAAAATATTGGAAGGTACACCGTCCCCATACTCTGCTTGAAAGTATTTAATCTGGTTTAAAACACGATTTTCTTTTTTAGTAATTGTAATCATTTCATCACATCTTTTTTAGTTTAGAATCATTTTTACGTATTTTTTGAGGATATTGGTTTAAATAAATAAAATTTTCTATACCAATTTTTCTGATTCAATATACTAATAGTTTTCAATGTTTTAGGAGAATAAAATATATTAATACTTTTTAATGTAATCTTAAATGATTTTATGTGTTGAGAATTGAAAAGGCTAATTTAATTCTCTTATGGGATTGTATTAATAGATAGCCTGAATTTTTATTGATATTACTTTATTTGGTTAAATTATTATACATCTTTAAACTAATAATAAATCATGAATGTGAATTTTATAGGAATTGGAATAATTCT
>JAEYQZ010000031.1 GCA_023409695.1 Methanobacteriota archaeon
GGCTGCTGGACTTGGTACAAGGTTTTTACCTGCCACAAAGGCACAACCAAAAGAAATGCTTCCAGTGTTTAATAAACCAACAATACAATACGTAGTTGAAGAAGCTGTAGCTTCTGGAATAGATGATATACTGATAATAACAGGAAAAGGTAAGCGATCCATTGAAGATCATTTTGATAGAGCTTTTGAATTGGAATACTTCCTTAAAAATGGTGGAAAAACTGATTATCTTAAGGAAGTAGAGTACATATCTGAACTCGCTGATATTTATTATGTAAGACAAAAAAAGCAGAGGGGACTTGGAGATGCAATATCCTGTGCAAAAAAACACATTGACGGCGATCCATTTGCAGTTTTGCTTGGAGATACTATAGCTCAATCTAATATTCCCTGTACAAAGCAGCTTATGGATGTTTATGATAAATATGAGTCTTCAGTGATTGCTATAGAAGAAGTTCCTGATGAAAAAGTAGAAAGGTATGGTATAATTAAGGGATCTAAAATCAGTGATTCTCTTTATAAAATTGAAGACCTGGTTGAAAAACCTAAATTAGCAGATGCACCTTCCAATTTAGGAATTATAGGAAGATATCTACTTACTCCTGATATTTTTGATCATATTGATGCAGTTGAACCTGGTGTCGGCGGTGAAATCCAGCTTACAGATGCTTTAAGGCATTTGGATGAAAGTTATGGTTGCATATTCAATGGTAAACTCCATGATATTGGAAATACCGTTGACTGGCTTAAAAGCTCAATTGAAATTGCAATGGAAAATGAAGATGTTAAGAAGGAATTATTAGAGCATTTAAGCAATCTTCTAAAATAATCCATATTTTTAATTATTTTTATTAATTTAACATTTCTTTTTTTATTGATTATAAACAAATTATATAAGCAATACCATCAAAAATTGAACAGTATACTGAATTATTTATGATTTAAAAATTATGTAAATATAATAAACTAAGTGATTTTATGAAGATTTCGATTGTTATCCCCGCATTAAATGAAGAGGGAATCGTTGGTAAAACAGTTAAATCTGTTCCAGTTGAAAAATTAAAGAGCAAAGGGCTTGATGTTGAGATAGTAGTGGTAGATAACGCATCAACTGATAACACTGCTTCAGAAGCACGCGAAGCTGGAGCAAGAGTAGTATATGGAGAAAAGAGAGGATATGGTAATGCTTATTTAAAAGGATTTTCTGAAGCAAAAGGGGATATAGTCGTAATGGGAGATGCAGATGGTACCTATCCTTTTGAAATGACATATGAATTCATTCAGCCTATTTTAAATGGAGAAGCAGATTTTGTAATGGGTTCTAGGCTCAATGGAGATATAAAAGATGGAGCTATGCCTGCGCTCCATAGATATATAGGTAACCCTTTTCTTACATGGGTTTTAAATGTTCTATTTAAAGCAGGAATTTCTGATGCTCATTGTGGAATGAGGGCCATAAAAAAGGATGTTCTCGATGATTTAAACCTTAAAAGTAGTGGAATGGAATTTGCTTCAGAGATGGTAATTGAAGCCGCTAGAAAGAATGTTAGAATGGCTGAAATTCCAATCACTTATTATCCTAGAGAGGGTGAATCCAAGTTAAGTTCTTTTTCAGATGGTTGGAGACATCTAAGGTTTATGATGCTTTACAGGCCTACGCCGTTTCTTTTAGCTCCGGGTATTGTAGTGCTTGTTGTGGGTGTGGCTTTGACTCTGGGCGTCCTTTTTGGATTCCAGTCCAGACGGCATACTTTAATTTTAGGTAGTTTACTGCTTATTATTGGATATCAAATGCTTCTGGCATGGATACAGTTTGGAGCATTTGGAATGGTCCACGGAATCACTGGAACCTCTGGAACAATAAAGAAATTTGTGAACTATCATTCACTTGGAAGAGAACTATTTTTAGGAATTCTTCTTTTAGTCTGTGGGATACTTGTAGGGTTTAAGGTACTCTTCAGCTGGCAGGCAGTTGGATTTGGAGCTCTCTCTGAGATTCAGTTTGCCACACTGGCTTTGATATTATCAATCTTGGGAATTCAGACTATATTCTCAGGAATGTTCTTGAGCCTGCTGCTGTTAAATAGTGACTATGACGATTGAGTTGAGGTTAAGTTATTCCAAATGCTTTGGGATTCTTGAACCCAAAAGATTTTGAAGGTTGAGGAAATGAAAATTGCCTTTATTTATGATGCTGTTTATCCTTTTATAACGGGAGGGGCGGAAAAAAGAGTCTATGAGCTGGCAAGGCGACTTGTCCAAAGGGGTCATGAGGTCCACTGGTATGGTATCGGGTGGTGGTGGCCTGAAAATGGACAAAAAGACATTAAACTGGAAGGCATTCATTTACGCGGAGTTTGCAAGCCTATGGATCTGTATAATGGTGAAAAAAGATCTGTAAGCGAAGCTGTTTATTTTGCAGCGCGGCTCCTCCCTAAACTTGGGAAGAAAAAATTTGATGTTATTGACTGCCAGGGATTTCCATTCTTTTCGTGCTTTACTGCCAAAATAAACTCTTTATTTGGAGGTTCTCCTCTTGTAATTACATTACATGAAGTATGGAATGATTACTGGTATGAATATCTTGGAAAATCAGGATTTTTTGGTAAACTAGTTGAAAAATTGATGGTTAATCTTACCGGTAGAATTATAACAGTTTCTAAGAAAACAAAAGCAGATTTAAAGGTTATGAAATCCTCTGAAAAATCTGTAGTTATTCCTAATGGTATTGATTTTAATTATATATCCAAAATAAATCCTGCAGATGAAAAATCAGATGTCATATTTGCAGGCAGGTTAATTAAAGAAAAAAATGTTGAGCTTTTAATTAGGGCAGTTTCTGATGTAAAAGAGAAAATTCCAGATATAAAATGCTGCATAATAGGCGACGGCCCTGAAAGGGCTAAACTCGAAAAATTAGTACAAGAACTTAACATACAAACTAATGTTAAATTTAAAGGATTTATGAAAGAGTATGGTGACTTAATTTCATATATGAAATCCTCTGAAGTTTTTGTTTTGCCTTCAACAAGGGAAGGATTTGGAATTGTTGTAATTGAAGCAAATGCTTGTGGACTTCCAGTTGTGGTTGTAGACAGTAAAATGAATGCCGCATCTGACCTTATACTTAATAATAAGAATGGAATTATATCTAATTTTTCCAAAGAGGATATTGCAGAGAATATAATTAACATGATTGACAAAAAGAAAGAAATGCAGAATGACTGTATTCAAACTTCAAGGGAATACGATTGGGATAAAATTGTGGATGCACTTGAAGAATTTTACAAAGGCTAAACTGTTATTTTTATAGATAATAGCGTTTTTTATGATTAATTTAATTGAAGTGAGAAAAATGAAGATAGTTCAAACGCCAGTCAGATTTTACCCATTTATAGGTGGTGTGGAAAATTATGTGTATTATTTATCAAAGGAACTGGTTAAACTAGGCCATGATATTACTGTTGTTTGTGCAAACGAACCTGTTTCAAAAAAACAGGAAGTTATTGATAATATCACAGTAAAAAGGTTATCCTATTTTGGTAAAGTTGCAAATACGAATATAACTCCAAAATTACCCTTTGCACTATCAAAAGAAGACTTTGATGTTATTCATACTCATGTACCTACTCCATGGAGCGCTGATTGGAGCAATATTATCTCTAAATTTAAAAAAAAGCCTTTAGTTGTTACTTATCATAATGATATAATTGGGGACGGCATTGCAGATTATATTGCTGGATTTTATAATTCTACCGCTTTAAAATCGTTGCTTGGCAAAGCAGATAAAATAATAATTACTCAACCTAATTATCTGTATTCTTCCCCTTATCTGGTAAATTATAAGGATAAAATTGAAGTTATACCAAATGGAGTTGATGTGGATAAATTCAAACCGCTTGATGTGGAAAAACAGGAAAACAGCATATTTTTCTTGAGCCTCTTAGACGAATTTCATAAATATAAAGGCCTGGACTATTTATTAAATGCATTAAAAATAGTAAAACTTCAAATAGAAGACGTAAAATTAATAGTTGGTGGAAAAGGTAAATTACTGGACTATTACCGCAGCATGGTAAATGAAATGGGTTTAGGAGATAATGTCGAATTCCATGGTTTTATTCCGGATGAAAAAATTGTGGAATACTACAGTAAATGCAGCGTTTTTATACTGCCTTCCATCTCATCGAAACAGGAAGGCTTTGGTATTGTTGCCCTTGAAGCGCTTGCATGTGAAACTCCAGTAATAAGCACAGAGATTGTTGGTGTAGCAGCCGATGTCAAGGAAAATAATTCTGGAATTATTGTACCACCTAAAGACGTAGATAGACTGGCAGATGCAATACTTAAAATATTGGCTAATAAAGATTCCTCCTCCAAAATGGGAATTAATGGAAGAAAACTTGTAGAGGAAAAGTACACCTGGGCAGGTATTGCTAAAATGGCTGAAAAACTTTATAAAGACTTGTTATAATTAATATTTATTCAAACAATTTAGGAATATTATAATACTATCGGTCAAATAAATAATAGCTGTTAAAAATTTGAAAGTATAAAATTTGGTGAAAATATAATTCAGAAAATTTCAGTATTAAGGAGAACAGTGAATGCTTGGCAATATAAATGATTTTGGAATTAAAAAATGGCTTGTAACTCTCATTTCTATACTTCTTATAACTGATATTATAATAATTTTAAATATTCCATTTTTAAGGGAATTTATGGCATTTATCAGCTTCATCACTATTCCAGGAATATTGATTCTTCACATATTGAAATTAGATAAAATAGAATTTGTTAAAAAAATAGTTCTCCTTGTAGGTTTAAGTGTATCATTTCTTATATTTATGGGCTTGCTGTTAAATAGTCTTTACCCGATTATATTAAAACCATTATCTTTAGTGCCAGTACTTATTTTATCCAATGTACTTTTGCTGATTCTAGCACTTGCTGCATACCTAAGGAATAGAAATGACTTTAATTTAAATAATTTTTTAAATTTAAAAATTGATTTAAATGGTAAATTAGTTTCACCCTTAATTTTTCCAGCTTTATTTCCATTTATGGCTGTGTTTGGTACTTATTTGATGAATTTAACACAAAATAATCTTATTTTGCTTGCAATGCTGCTTTTAATTCCTGCTTATATTATTGCAATAACTATTCTAAGAGATAGAATTCCGGGTGCCACTTATCCATTTGCTCTCTGGACAATTTCCCTGAGTTTACTCCTGATGCATGGTCTTACTTCATTCAATTTAATGGGTAGAGATGTTCACTATGAATATTATTCTTTCCAGCTGGCTCTTCAGAGCTTTCACTGGGATATAAATACTTACTTAAACCCTTATAATGCATGTTTGAGCATTACAATACTCCCCACTATTTTACAGTCTCTTTCCAACCTTAATGGTGAATACATTTTTAAGATCTTCAGTTTGATAGGATCATTCATCCCTATGGTGGTGTACATTGTATCTAAAAAGTACCTTGAAAATAAATATGCATTTTTTGCTGGTTTACTTTTCTCATTCCAGCTGTTTTTTGTATATCTTTTAGGGGCTGTACGACAAGAAGTAGCAATTTTATTCTTCTTTTTGGCAATAATGGTTTTATTTGCAACTGACATGGGTAAAAATACAAAAAAAATACTATTTGTTATTTTGATGTCTTCAGTAGTTGTCTCGCATTATACTACAGCATATATTTCATTTGTCCTTGTTTTGCCCATATTGTTAATGCCTTTCTTTAAAGGGCTATTCATCGATAGGAAACTTAAATTTACAAATTTTGATGTAATAATTTTATTATTCTTATTTATCTTAGTGTGGTATGTTTTATTTGCAAAAGTGCAGGCGAGTGCAGGTAGTCAAGTACTTCAATCGACTATAGCGGGCATATCGGGAAATAGGGGAGATTATGTCCTCGGAGTTCTGGGTATCGTGCTTAAATCCGTTCCAAATACTATAAGTGTTATCGTGCATGATTTAATCTTTGTTACCATAGGAGTAGGCCTTTTAACTATACTGCGGAACTATAAAAAGTTTACCAAAAAAATTGATCCAGAGTATATAGTTGCAATATTCGTATCCATAATACTGCTGGTATTGTTCCTTGTTCTGCCGTATATATCAGTAGCTTATGATGCTGTAAGGTTATTCTTCCAGTTACTAATCTTTTTAGCTCCTGTTTTCATTATAGGAGCAATGAAAATTGCAAAAATTATTAAAAGACCAAAATGGGATATTTTAATAGTTTTAGTTCTTTTACTTTCTTTATTTTCATGTGCAACGTATCTCCAGTATCATTTTTATGGAGAACCCTATTCACCAGACTATGACTCAAATGGTCTCGTTAGAAACGAAGGATATATCTATAATCAGGAAGTAATAGGTGCAACATGGCTTAAAGATCATTATATGGATAATTATACTACTTATTCTGAAGGTAGGGGGTTAATAGTATTTTTAACTGCATATGGTAATGAAAGTACTAATATGAATTTAAATAATTCGATATTTAGCTGGAATAAAACTGTAAATAGCGGTTATATTTATTTAGGGTATTTGAATGTAAATAAAAACGAAGTACTACCAGTATACACTAATCTAAATGTCCAAAATATGAGCAATTATTCAAATCTCTTTTTAAGAAAGAGTAAAATCTATGACAACGGGGGAAGCCAGATATGGCTGTAGATAATGATCTAAAGAATTCAAAAATCCTTTTCATTCATCATACTGCAATGTGGTACCGGAAACCTTTTTTCCGGATGTTAAGTGAAATTTATGATATTAAATATTTGTTTACCAACGTTGAAGGCTACAATAAAACATATGATACTGATTTGTCCCAAAAGATCGAGGGACTGGAAGGAGTAAATTACGAAGTGGTTAAAAATTACTTTGGAATATCCTTTGGCGCAATTAAAAAAACTATGGGAAAATATGATGTATTTGTTGGAGGAAGCTGGGATACTCCTACAGACCTTATAGAAACGCTATTCTATTTCATCATTGTTAAATTACGAAGGAAACCTTTTATTTTATGGAGAGAAGACTGGGATTGGAATGTTAAATCTCTTAAAAGGTCTTTTGTAAAATTTATGGCAGGTTTTATGGGTAGAAACGTGGATGCTATACTTGTACCTGGTCCTAAACACAGGGAATTTTTTACATCACTGGGAGTCTCACCTGATAATGTTTGTATAATGCCCAACGTGAGCAATATAGAATCAAATAATAAAGACTTCCAAAATAGAGAAAATATTAGGAAGGAACTTAATTTAGAAAATAAAAAAGTTATTTTGTATGTAGGGCGTTTAATAGATCTTAAAGGCGTGGACTATTTAATAAAAGCTTTTTATAAACTTAGCAAAGAGCGTGAAGATGCTGTCTTACTTGTTGTAGGTGAAGGACCAGAAAAGCCAAAATTAGAATTGCTTGCAGGAGAACTTGGTATAAAAGATAAAGTTATTTTTACGGGAAATATCGATAACAGTCTCCTTGGAGGATACTATTTGCTATCCAATGTCTTTGTCTTACCTTCGATAACTACCTATTTTGCAGATGCATGTCCCCTTGTTGTTAACGAAGCCATGTATTTTGCAAAACCAGTAATTACAAGTGATGCAGTGGGGACCACTTTTATGATTCAAAATGGTAAAAATGGTTATGTAGTCCCTGAAAGAGATGCAGATTCACTGTATAATGCAATATATAAAATAATATCTGACCCTGATTTAGAGGAAAAAATGGGTAATGAATCAAAGAAGGTAATTGAGGAAGGTTTCACATATAAAAATATGGTCGATGGTTTTACGAGTGCACTGGAACATGCAACTGAGGGAAAAAAGTGAGACTATCCATAAATATAAATATAAAAATCAATTGAATATCTAAAATACCTAAAACTAGATAAATAATAGCGTAATAATCAGCAGGGTGAACATTTGAAAGAATATAAACTATTTGTACAGCGAATTGGTCTGGTTGGAATAACAAATATATTAATAAGCTTAAGTTCGCTTATTTTGCTGCCTGTTTTAAGTAAAAACCTTTCAATTCAAGATTACGGTATGTGGGGACTCTTTAATACAACAATTACATTTGTACCTCTGCTGGTTAATTTAGGACTTCCCTATTCAATGGTCAGGTTTTTGGCGGTTAAGCATGATAAAAGTGAAATAAGGGAAGAATTTTATTCAATAACATTTTTAATGGTATTTGTAAGTATCATCGCATCATTAATGATGCTGCTGTTTTCAAAACAGATAGCAGCTATACTTTTTAACGGTAATGTTGCCGTAGCTATGCTGCTGGCTGCGAGTGTTCTGGTATTTATTGTTTATAACTCATTTGCTACTTACTTCAGGACATTTCAACAAATGAAAGTTTTTTCATTGCTTTCACTGCTGCAGGTCTATTCTATGGTAGCCGTGATAATTGTGATGATAGGATTTGGTTATAAAATAGATGGAGTGGTATTTGGATATTTTGTTTCTCAGCTTGTTGTAGCTTTAATTGCAATAACATTCGCTGTACGCCAGGTTGGAATCAAATTTCCTGGATTTAAAAATATTAGGGAATATTTATCATTTGGTATACCAACTGTCCCTGGAAATTTATCCAGTTATATGGTTGAGTTCAGCGATCGCTATGTAATTGCAATTTTACTTGGAACTGCATTTGTTGGTTATTATAATCCAGGATATACGTTAGGTAGTGTATTAACGATGTTTGCAGCACCGTTTACTTTTCTTTTACCTTCTTTATTGGCCTCTTATTATGATCGAAATAATATGGATGAAGTAAAAATTCACATGCAGTATTCCCTTAAATATTTCTTATTGATAACTATACCTGCAGTTTTTGGTATATCTTTCCTATCAAAACCGCTGCTTGTTATACTGTCAACGCAGGAAATAGCTTCGCAAGGATATTTAGTTACCCCCTTTGTTGCTTTGGGTGCATTATTATTTGGTATCTACGGTATCATCAGCCAAATATTAGTTTTAGAAAAGAAAACAAAGATAATAGGTTATTTATGGATGATTACAGCTGTTATCAATTTAGGTTTAACTATAATACTTGTACCTCATTTTGGTATCCTGGCTGCAGCAATTAGTACATTGATTGCTTACATATTTGCCTGCGTAATTACCATCTATTACTCTTTAAAGTACATTAAATTTGAATTTGATCTAAAATTTACCTTTAAAAGTATTATTGCATCTATTTTGATGTCCCTTCTAATTATATTGATTAATCCTACTAATGTCATAGGGATAATAATAACTATTGCTGTATGTTCTGCAGCCTATTTAGCGATTATTCTTTTATTAAGGGGTATTTCGCCTGATGAATTGACATTCTTTAAAAAATTAGCTGGAAAATGAGAAAAATTATATAAAAATTTAGAAAAATAATGATTAGTCTTTAAGACAGAAGTCCATGATGATCTCTTTTATTTCTTCTTTTGATAGCTTTTCAACTAAATCTGAGTTATAAATAGAACATCCATCATCTTTAACATTCAGTACGTTTAGTTGATTTACTGCACTGACCATTCCATCTTCTGTTTGTATTTCTTCATTTTTAATTAAATCAGTGTTATAAATAGCAACTTCATCGCTATTTTTCTGGGAATTTATAATGTACAATTTTCCCTGATCTACTGCTTTAAATGTTTCATCTTCTGTCATTAATTCTTCGTAGGTTTTTTCTCCCATTCGCTTACCAATTATCTGTATTTCTATATCTTCAGGTTTATAACCATACAATGGAGCAAACTCTTCAATCATAACCTCAGCAAGGTCTACGATGTTCAATGCAGGCATTTTAAGGATGAAAATTTCTTTACCTTTTGAAATCTCACCTGCCTTAAGAATCAGTTGAACTGCCTGGGGAATACCCATAATAAAACGGGTCATATCGGGGGAAGTTATTGTAACTGGTCCTCCTTTTTTTATCTGGTTTTTAAAGAGAGGAACAACTGATCCTCTTGAATCAAGCACATTTCCAAATCTAACACAGGAAAAAACAGTATTCTTATCACCAGTATAGTTGTTAGCAGATATGGTGAGGCGCTCTGCTAAGAGTTTAGTTGCCCCCATAACATTTATAGGATTAACTGCTTTATCAGTACTGATAACTATTACTTTATCAACGTTTTGATCTAAAGCAGCATTTAAGACATTTTGAGTGCCTATAACGTTGGTTTTAACAGCATCAAATGGATTATATTCACATAATGGAACATGTTTAAGTGCTCCTGCATGAAATACTATGTCCACACCTTCAAGAGCTCTCATTAACCTTTCGTTATCTCTGATATCCCCTATTAATGTTCTGATTTTATTGGAATTTAACTCCTGTTCCAATTCAAATAAACTGGTTTCATTATTATCTAAAACGCGAACTGCTTTGGGGCTGTGTTCTAAAAGTTTTTTGACAATTTCACTACCAATGGAGCCAGTTCCACCAGTAACAAGTACTACTTTATCTTTATAAAATGATTCCATAAGTATTCAACCATAAAATTCTTTAATTTCTTGAACTATGAGGTCCATATCCTTTTTTTCAAGAGTAGGATACATTGGTAAAGTTACCACTTTTTTTGAAAGTTCTTCTGTAACTGGAAGTTCACATTCATATTTCATTGAATTTTTGTAGAAATGAGTTAGGTGAACAGGATCAAAATATATTTTTGACATTATACCTTTATCTGCCAGATGTTTCATAAGTTCATCTCTATTATTGGCTATGATTGTATATAACTGGTATACATGGTAATAACTTTCAGGAGGTGTAATTGGTTTTATCCCATTTACATCTTTTAAATGTTTATTTAAATACATGGAATTATTACGCCTCATACTGATCATTTTATCTACTTTATTGATCTGTGCTATTCCAAGTGAAGCAGTTAAATTAGACATTCTAAAATTGAATCCAAGATCTACATAATCGAAAGGTTCTAGAGATGTGAAATAATTGGAGTGTTCGAGCCTACCGTGTGATCTTATCAGATTCAATTTTTCAAATACTTCTTCACTGTCAGTTACCACAGCTCCTCCTTCTCCTGTTGTCATGATTTTATTCTGACAAAAACTTAAAACAGCAGAATCTCCGAAGGTACCTACCTTTTCATCGCCAATTTTAGCTCCCTGTGCCTCAGCAGCGTCTTCTATTAAAATAATATCATGATCTTCAGCTATTTCTTTCAGTTCCCTAATTTTACAGGGGCATCCGCCGTAATGTATAGGTAAAATTGCCTTTGTTTTATTTGTTATCATTTCGTTTACACTTTCAGGGTCTAAACCTAATGTTTCTCTTTCAATATCTGCAAAAACAGGCTTTGCTCCCACAAAGAGTGGTGAATTAGCTGTAGCAATGAATGTAAATGATGGAACTATTACTTCGTCTCCTTTAGTGATATTATGGGCAAGGAGGAGGGAATGCAATGCGGAGGTCCCTGAATTAAAAGTTACTGCATATTTAGTTCCTATTTTCTCTTTAATTAAGTTTTCAAACTCTGTTACCTGCGGCCCAACTGCCCAGTTCATACCAGATTGAATTTCATGTGTTACGTGATTTACGTCTTCGTTATCCCAGTATATTTTAAAGAGGGGAATTTTCCAGCTCATAATGGAACCTCGAGTTCTTTTATTTCTTCTTCAGTTAATTTTCTAATTACTTTAGCAGGTGTACCAAATGCAATTGAATTTTCAGGTATATCTCTATTTACAAAACTAAAAGCCCCTATAATCGAATTTTCTCCAACAGTGACATTCGGCATTACCACGGAATGTGTTCCAATTCTACAATTCTTTTTAAGCGTAATAGGGCCTTCTTTATTGTCTATTGTAGATACAGAATAAATAGAACAGTGAGATCCTATTTGGACATGATCTTCAATGGTGACATTATTTTTAGCATTGATATAGGTAAAAGCCCCTATATCGGTCTTATAACCTAATCTCAAATTATCTTTATTTTGTACAATCCAGTTGTATTCGTTTAATTTTCTCTCCTCAATTTCAGGAGGTTTCCAGCTTTTAAATCGATCATCTGACATAATTTTGACCTTAATTTATAAATTGAGTTTTTTATTCATTAATTTATTGTCTAGTGTAATGTTACTTAAAATGTCTGCTACTCGTTTCCCTGTTTTCCCATCGCCGTAGGGGTTTTCAGAATTTTGCACAATTTCTTTAAATTCTTTATTGTAAATAGCTTTCTTAATTGCGTTTTTTATTTCTTCTTTATCATGTTTTACTTCAATTACATTTGAAGCTCTTTCTCTTCCTTCTTGCCTTGAGCCTATATTTACAGCGGGTAATTTGAATGAAGGCGCTTCAATAATGCCGCTGCTTGAATTACCAACCATGACACTCGCAACATTCATTAAACTCAGATATTCTATGCTTGGAATGCTTTTATATGTTTGAATGAATGGGTAATCTTCATAATCCTTTATAACTTCTATGATTTTTCTACCACCTGCATCTGCATTTGGATAGATTATTATAGTTTGATTTTCAAGTTCCACCAAAGCGTCAAGGGTTTCACGGGCTTGCTGTGCTGCACTTTTAGATTCTAATGTTGTAGGGTGTTGAACGAGTAAAATAATTGGTTTGGATAGATCTAAGCTATATTTTTCACCAATTATTTGGGGATCTATCAATTTTTCACTTAAAATATAATCTAATCCAGGTGCGCCAACTACAAAAACATTATCCGGATTTTCTCCCATTTTAATTATCCTTTCTGCACTTTTTTCAGTTGCGGGGAGGTGTATATTGACAATTTTTGTAATGGCATGCCTTGCATATTCATCTACAGTTGATGTGATTTCGCCTCCATGAAGGTGAGCTGTGGGAATGCTTAAGTAAGCTCCTACAATTGCTCCGCCTAGCATTTCACCTCTATCTCCAAGTAGAAGTATTATGTCTGGATTAATCTTTAAAACTAACTGTGAAAGTAATTTAATAAATTCGCCTATGAAATTAACCATAGAACTTTTATTATCTTCCTGGAATGTTGCATCAACGGTATGAAATCTGAAACCGTCTTTTTTTATATCATTTATGGTCATCCCAAATTCTTTCATGAGATGCATTCCAGTAACTGCCAGTTCTAAGTCTATATCTGGATTTTTTTCCATTTCAAATAAAACAGATCGCATAAGGCCGTAATCTGCTCTGGTACCTGTTATATAAAGTATTTTTCTGTTCATTTCAACTGATTCCATTTTAATAAATCATCTTTTTTGACATCCTCAATTAATTCTTTTCCTACGAGTTCATCAAGATATTTTGGTTCAATTCCAGTTCCAGGTCTTTTAATCTCTAACATTTCTCCAGTTAGGATAGATCCTTTAGGGATGTCTTCTTTTGCAACTATACTTTTTCTTACAAGCTTTTTAATTTTAATTTCATCATTTGTGGGCTTCTTTATGCCGTTTCCCAAACCTTTTTCAATATTTCTTATGGCTTCAACCATTTCAGAAAGTTCATGAGGTTCTAAAGAAGCTTTATGGTCTGGGCCAGGTAAGCTTTTATCTATGGTAAAATGTTTTTCAATAACGCAGCTGCCCAGAGCCACGGCAGCTATAGACATTTCAATACCTGAAGTATGATCTGAAAACCCAACAGGCCTTTTAAACGCATGTTCTAATGTTTTAATAACATTTAAGTTTGAATCCTCTTTTTTGGCAGGATAATTTGTCAGGCAGTGCATTAAAATGATATCATCGTTATATTTTTCTATTAGATTGAGGGCTTCTTCCACCTCTCCAATAGTTGACATCCCTGTGGATAATATAACTGGCTTTTGCTTTTTAGCAATACACTTAAGCAGTGGAAAATTGGTTATTTCTCCAGAAGCTATTTTAAAAGCAGGTATATCTATTTCATCAAGTAAATCAACGCTTTCTGTGTCAAATGGTGATGAAAGAAAAATAATTCCTTTATCTTCCGCGTATTTTGCTATTTCCCAGAATTCATCATCGGAAAGCTCTAACTTCTTTATCATTTCATATTGGGACTCTTCCCCCGAATTTTTAATTTGATATTCTGCTTTTTCAGCGTCTTTGGTGACTAAATTTTTTGTTTTAAACGTTTGAAATTTAACTGCATCAGCACCAGCTTCCTTGGCTGCATTTACTAGTTTTTTGGCCAGTTCAACAGACCCATTGTGGTTAACACCTGCTTCTGCTATAATGAAACTTTTTGAACCTATGGTTCTATCAGCTATTTTAATGTCATTCATTTTAACTCGTCTCTTTAAATAATTTGAATTTATTTTAACTCTTTTAAAATAGTTTCAGCTATTTTAAAATCCATTTCTGTATCTATATCTATGCTACTTTCAGGAGACATTAAATAAGGCATTATTTCTTTGCAGTAAAAACCTTCATAATTTATTAGATTTTGAGGATTGGATATAAATATGGCACCGTTAGGTAATAAAGAAGCAGGTAAATCTTGCCTTCTCATTTTAAAGTATTCCTCTCCAAAAGTGGGTTTTAAATAATTATTTTCTATTTTTAAACTCCAGTAGGGTGAGTGTTCAAATTCACAAACACTTATAACTGATTCACAGTCTTTTTTACAGAAGAGTTCTATAGATTCATCTATATCTTTTGTTGTTCTAAGTGGAGAAGTAGGCTGCAGTAAAACTACAATATCAGGTATATAATCATTCATTTTAAGATAGTTTAGGGCATGAAATATTGCATCAATAGTGGAAGAATTATCTAAAGCTAATTTTTCAGGTCTTTCAATAACTTCTGCACCATAATTTTCAGATATCTGTGCTATTTCTTGATCTTCTGTTGAAACAATAACTTTATTTATATGTCTAGATTTAACTGCGGATTCAATTGTATAGGCAATTAAAGGTTTACCAGCTATTTTTTTAATATTTTTTCTTGGAACTCCTTTACTACCGCCTCTTGCAGGGATAATAGCTAAAATATTCATGTTACACCAATAAATAATTATTAATTATATTATTTAATTTATTATTAAATTAATTAAGCAAATTTTAAATAAGTATTTTTTTAAAGAGATATTTAAGTTTTGGTGATTATATAAATGAATCTAAGCATTATCTACAAATAGATATTTTAAAGGCTTTGGCAATAATAGCTGTTATTGTTCTTCATTCAATACCTCCCAATATGGTAAAGCATCCTTTATCTATTTTTGTTATTTATCAAGCAGTTCCTATTTTTTTTGTTTTAATGGCTGCAAATGCATTAATGTCCTTTAAAAGACATAATTACACTGTTTTATCTACTATTTATCCAAAATATTTAAAAAGTAGATTTGAAAGGATAGCATATCCTTTAATTATAGCATGGATATTATCTTTAATCACGGCAATTCTACTTAATAAAGAGATATATATTGGTACAATGACAT